>JAKSSL010000015.1 GCA_024403115.1 Clostridia bacterium | reverse complement strand
CACTTTTCATTGTCAAGCACTTTTTTCAAGTTTTTTTAAACTTTTTTTGCGTATAATTTTCGACGCCTTTTAGACGCGAACATTAGAGATTATACTAGCACTGTTTCCTCTTGTCAAGAAATATTTTTGAAAAATTCAAAAATATTTTGTGCGTTGCTTTTACTGATGCCTTCAAGGCTTTCTAATTCTTCTAAACTGGCATTTTTAACACCTTCCACAGAGTGAAAATGCTTTAATAAAATATTCCTTTTCGCCTCGCCTATTCCATCGATCTCTTCCAGAATGGAGTTTATTGACTTCTTGTTATGAAGATTATGATGATAGCTTATAGCGAAACGATGGACTTCTTCCTGAATATTTCCAATATAGCTATATACAATAGGATAGTCTTTTAGATTAATCTCTATGTCGTCATTCACCAAAGCCCTAGTTCTGTGATGATCATCTTTGGCCATTCCCAGAACCATAATGTCTAGGTCCAGTTCTTTTAAAGCGGACATAGCGGAATGTACTTGCCCAATTCCACCGTCCATCAAAATTATATCTGGATAAGTTTCAAAGCCCGCCGATTCTTCTTTGGCTCTTTTGAAACGGCGCAGGATTACTTCCTTTAGGGAAACGTAATCATCAGGTCCGCTTACGCTCTTAATCTTAAATCTCCTGTAATCTTTCTTTACGGCTTTTAAACCCTCAAAGACTACCATGCCTGCAACGGAATCCACACCATTGGTGTTAGAGATGTCATAAGCCTCCACTCTGTACCTAGAATCGCATATGTCGTATCCAGCTGCACTGACTATGATGTCCAGCTTTTCTTTTATAGCCTTCTCCTTCTCCTCTTTGGCAATAATCTTCTCGTCTAAAGTCTTGATTAACTCTAGGCTGTCTTTTATGGCCAAATCAAGCAAGGCTTTTTTATCCCCACGCAAAGGCTTGTGTATATTTACCTGATGTCCACCGTCAGATAAAAATTCTTCAAGTTCTCTACTATTATATATATCTATATCCAGCAAAATTTCAGAAGGTGGTAAAGCCCATTGGGTGTAGTATTGCTTGATGAAGCTTTCAACTAGCTCCACACGGTCGTTATCCCCTTCGCTGTCCATGTGATATATTTCTCGGCCCGAAAGCTTGCCGTCTCTAACTGGAAATAGAGCAACGGAAACGCTTCTCGATGTAATCAGCGGAATGATAATATCCATATCACGGGCCGAAAGAATGGTTACAGTTTGATGTTCCTGCAGTTCTTTCAAGGAATTGATATTATCTCTAAGCTTTGCAGCTTTTTCAAAGTCCAAATTTTCTGAGGCTTTAAGCATCTCCTCTTCAAGCTTTGCAAAAACTTTATCCAAAGCCTGCTTTTTGCCATTTAGTATGTCGATCACTTCATTTATCTTACGGCCGTACTCTTCTTTGGATACATTCCCTTGGCAAGGGCCTTGGCACTCGTCAATGTGCAAATTCAGGCAAGCTCTAAAATCCTTTGGAAAAGCCACAGCCTTGCAACGCTTAAGCTTGAAGATGCTGTTCAAAAGCTCAATGCTTTGATTCACAGCATTGGCATCCGAATACGGGCCAAAGTACCTGTTGCCGTCTTTTCTCACCAAGCGAGTTTTAACAAGTCGAGGAAAATCCTCCTCCATACTAATCATTATATATGGATAAGTTTTGTCGTCACGAAGCAAAACATTATATTTAGGTTGATATTTTTTAATTAGATTGCACTCTAAAATTAAAGCCTCCATTTCAGTAGTGCAGCTGATATACTCAAACTCTGCAATATTTGAAACAAGGGCTTTTAGTTTTGCTGTGCTCTGGCCATAAGACTGAAAGTATTGTCTTACTCTATTCTTAAGATTCTTGGCCTTACCCACATATATGACCTTCCCCAAACTGTCCTTGTGCATGTAGACACCTGGACAAGTGGGAAGTTTTTTCAGATTTTCCTTAATGTCGAACATTTCTTCTTTTGTTTCTTCTCTTTCTTCTTTCCTGAGCTTTTCTCTTAGCGTCTCTTCTTTTCTTTAAAAGCTTACGCACGCAAATTAGAATGACAAGCAGCAGGATTACCACTAGGATTCTAATGGTATTAGCATTGGAAATACCAATATATGAAGGGATCCAACCCTCTTTTACATCAACATTTGTGATCAAGTCAATGCTGTCATAAAGCTCACCTTTAACATAAACATTGACCTTTCCAACGGGAGTATCCTTGTCAATTGGAGCTACCAAATCCTCGAAAACTTCAGTTTCATAGCTCACATCATCAGGATCTGCATAGCCTTCCATTAAATAACAGTTTTCACTAGGATAAGCATCTAGATTGCAAAGCTCTCCGTGTTTAATACTAACGGAATCCAAATCATCGGAAGTTCTAAAGATTTCCTCAGTAGCTAGATTTTTCTCCGCATAGTTCAAAATATTTATACTGTCTTCGTATTGCTTTTCACGAGTGGAATTCAATACGGTAACAATTATTGTCATACCCTTGTGTTTAGCAGCAAAAGTGATGGAATGTTCGTGATATCCGTAAAGAGTGCCTGTTTTGCCTCCGATTACATCTTTTCTGTAAGTGCTAACTTCCTCACCGTTTACAGTTCTCTTTGTACTCTTGCGCAAAAATCTATTTGTATTATAGATAGGATAGCCTGTACTCATATTATCTGCCGGCATATTATACTTGGCTGTGGAAATAATAGTACGAATTGTGGAATTTTTTATAGCTGCAGCTGTAATCTTGGCCATATCCTTTGCACTTGCATAGTGATTTTCCTTTGGAAGGCCATTAGGTGTAATAAAATGGCTGTCCTTACAACCTAGTCTTTTCAGCTTTTTATTCATTAGCTTGGAAAAGTCTTTGACACTTCCACCCACATATTTTGCTAAAGCAACAGCGGCGTCATTAGCCGAGTACAAAAGCATACCGTAAAGCAGATCCTTTACAGTTTTCACTTCCCCATCCATTAAGAATAGTTCTCTATCACCAGTTTTTTCAACTTCCTTGTCGCATTTAACCTCATCGTCCAAACTGATTTTACCAGACTCTACAGCGTCCATAATTACCAAAGCTGAAAGAAGCTTTGTTGTGCTAGCTGGCTTAGCTTTTACGCTAGCTTGTTTGCTATAGAATACTTGACCAGTTTCAACGCAGTACGAATATGCCTCGTAGGCTTCGATCTCAGGCTTTTCTCCACGACCTGCCCCAATTGATATAGCGCTTACTGGCACTATACTGGCAAAAACTAATGTTATTGTCAAAAATAAAACGAATGCTTTTCTCAATACCTTTTCCTACCTGTTTAAAATAATATCCAATCCTTGATGGATGTTTTGAATCAAAACCTTTTCAACGCCCTCTTGATACTCGCCGTCCAAACTCCAATTCATATCTTTGGAACATTGCATCTCAACTTTTGAGGACTTTTTGATGCTGAACATCTTTCCTTTGAACTTTCCGCTTGCAAAACATTTAACAAGACTCATGAATTCAATGAAATTCGTAGGTTGTTTTACCAACAAGAGTTCAAATATTCCATCATTTAAGCTGAGCATATCTGGATCCAGCTTAATTATGCCTGCAACTGAAGTGGAATTGCTAACGGCTCCAAGAAGATACTCACCACGGATTTCCTCGTCATCCAGCTTGATTATCAATTCTTCTCCGTGGAAATTTTTAATCTCTTTAATTCCTTCCAAAACATAGGCTAAATGTCCAATATGCTTTTTGACCTTTTGAGGTGCAGAATATGATGCTTTTGAAAAAGCCCCAAAAGATGCAACATAGCTGAAGTACCTATCGTTGAAGAGTCCCACATCTACGGTTCTCACTTCTCCATCAACAATGTCTTGAGCCGCTTTTATATAGTCCTTGGATAAACCCAAGCTGGAAGCGAAATCGTTGGTACTTCCTGCTGGAATATATGCTATAGGTTTTTTCACACCAGATTGCAATATACCAGACATTACCTCCGAAAAAGTTCCATCTCCGCCGATGCATACCATGTAATCACAAGCATTAATGTTTTCCTTAGCAAGTCTAATGCCATCTCCCTGACATTGAGTGCTGACAAGTTTTACTTTACATCCAGCGTCTACAAAAACTTTAAGGATTTCATCTATGCTTTTTTTTGCTTTCTGTAATCCCGAGCAAGGATTTAAAACTATACAAACGTTTTTCTTCTTCACTTAATTCTCTCTCCCTACTATCAATCCACGATTTATTTACCAATACGCCTATCCATATTACCCATGCCAAGAAATAGAACCAGAACAACAGGGCAACTATGGATGAAAGTGAACCGTATATTATGTCATAATTGGTTGCAAAGCTTACATAAGCTGAATAAGCATATGTTACTAAAACCAATCCTATACATGCCACTAAAGTTCCCGGTATTATGTCACGAATGCGAACTTTTTGTTTAGGCATAACATAATAGATTCCACCAATAATTACAATGTATAAAGCTAAAGCTATAGGCCATCTAATTACAAGCCACAGATTTACTATTACATCTGAATTTTGAATTATTCTGCCCAAGGAAATTTCTAGAATTTGCTCTCCAAAAACCAAAATAACTAGAGAAGCTGCCGCTAAAACCATAACAACCATGATAGTAAACAGGGATCTTACACGTTCAGGCCAATAACTTCCCGATGTTTCCCCATCTGTCATTGTGTAGTTTGTGATTCTAGACATGGCAAATATGGCTCTGGAAGCGGCCCAAATTGCAACAGCAATAAGGAATATGTTAATTCCTATTGATGATGGTCCACTCATTAGCCTTATTATGTTTTCAGCCATGTCAGTTTGCACATATTTAAGCAGGAAGGATTTAATGCTCTCCATGGAAATATCCAAAAGACCTAGTATTTGGGAAAGAACCAAAATAGTAGGTACAACAGAAAGTAGCAAATAGTATCCAACCTGCCCAGCAAAGCCTTGGAAATATGGATCCAGCATTTGCTTGATGGCATAATGATACATGGATTTTATTCTATTGATTGCTTTCTTAAGATTATCCTTCATTATTTTCTCTTTTTTAGTTCCTCATCCAATTTTTCTAAAGCTCTCGCTCTATGACTAATTGTGTTTTTGAACGCTCTTCCCAATTGAGCAAAGGATTGGTCATAGCCTTCTGGAATGAAAATAGGATCGTAACCAAATCCACCCTCGCCCATATAATCTAAGGCTATGTGGCCCTTGATTTCGCCACGAGTTACTATGGTTTCACCATCTGGGAAGCACATTGTAATTACAGTTACGAACTTAGCTGTTCTATCTTCATAAGGCACGTTTTCCAATGCCTTTAATAATTTGTCGTTGTTTGCTTTTGCATCCCCATCTTCACCTGCATAGCGAGCAGAATATACTCCAGGTGCACCGCCTAGATAATCAACCATTAGGCCTGAGTCATCGCCCAAGCATACCTTACCTGAAACCTTCATGATCTCATTGGCTTTTTTAAATGAGTTCTCTTCAAAAGTTTCTCCATCCTCAACGATTTCAAAATCATCTATGCCTGCATCATCACGAGGAACGGGATCAAAACCATGTTTTACTAAAATCTCTGATAATTCTTCAATCTTTTTTCTATTTTGTGATGCAACAATTAACTTTTCCATTTTTTTCTCCTTTTAAAACCTAAAACAAAGCTTTTATTCCTATTAGCACAAGTATGACTCCACCTAAAATCTGAGCCTTGTCTTCCAGCAAAGTGCCAAATTTTTTGCCTAGCAAAATGGCAATGATGGAAATTATTCCTGTGGATATAGCGATTATGCTTGATGCGGACCAGATATTAACTCTCATGGCACAGAAGCCCACGCCTACTGCAAAAGCATCTATGCTAGTTGCAATGGCTTGAAAGAATATGATTCCTGCGTTAAGGCTTTTATCGCTGTCCTCTTCCACCTCTTCATGGAAACCATCCCAAATCATTTTACCGCCTATGAAAACCAAAATTACAAATACTATAATTCCGCTGTAGCTCTCCATAAAATCGGCAAAAAGAGTTCCTAGATAGTATCCCAAGATGGGCATTATTCCTTGAGAAAGCCCGAAAAACAAAGGCATATTAACATAGTCAATTTTCCTTAAGTTTTTATAGACCATACCATTTGCCATTGAAATGGCAGCAGCATCCATGGACAAGCCAATGCCAAGTAATATTATTTCCCATATACTCATGCGCTGGCCTTCTTTCTCGGTGTGCCTAATATTGGCATATGTGCCGTAGCTTTCTTATAAAGCAAAGTTATGCCTAGGGTTATAACGAAGCATATTAGTATAAAAGCATATGCATATTCGTTAACAAACTCCGGCCATAACTTAGTAATTACCATCATTGGTATTCTTTGGAATATAAAGAATGGAAATAGATTCTTTCCAAACCAGTAAATTATTGGATTATATATCTTGATCTTGAAACTTATAAATACAATTATAGCCATAAATGCCATATCCCACAGGCAATAAGCTACAAGATTATCTGCTCTAAATCTTAGGAATAGGAAGAATAAAGCAATGGCCACAATTAATGCGCCAATATATGTTACCTTATTCTTCTTCACGAAGCCTTCTATGCTTTCTTTGAAATAAGCATATAGCATACCTACAGGATACATGATACAAGTGTTGTAGAATCTGCTAGGCATTCCAAATACATATGCGGCTAGGTAAATATAAATGGCCGTTATGACAAAAGTCAGGCATATTGCAAGCAATGGCTTTTCTTTTACTGCCATAAAAGCTACATATGTGAAAACATATAGAATAAGCACAACAAAGATGTACCAATTTGAATTTCCTATGCTGGAATAAGCTGTATATGCTAGCAAAAGCTGTGTGAACTTAAACTTCTTGCCTATTGCAAGGCCTGCAATTAGGAAACAAGTGGTAGCTATGGCAAACATTAACCATACTTTTAAAATTCTATTCTTAGGGAAAGATTTCACATAGGAATTGCCCTTTTTCAAGATTGAAACCATGATTCCATATCCGGAATAGAACAGGAATGTAACAACTACCAATTGCAAGATGACAGACCTAAAGGCGAAGTATGGATCGTCTAGTGGGCCTGAAATCTCAAAATACTGTACTGAATGGCTTATGAAAATAAGCAGAGCAAAAATGCCGTTTATGGCTGTTGTCTGCTCTATGGATAAAGCCTCTTCATTAAAGCCTTGGCCAACATATTTGATTTTGTATAAAGCTACAATAAAAATTGCAATTAAGAAAAATATCATTTACTCACTTATTAGCTATTAAAAGCTAGATCACGAATGGCTTTTGCCACTCCGTCCTCATCATTGCTTGGATATAACTTGTTGGCCGCTTCTTTAGTCTCATCTGTACCGTTTGCAAGAGCTACTGCATACTTTGCAAACTTGAACATGGAAATATCATTAGGGCTGTCGCCACAGGATAAAAGCTCCTCAAAGGAGTCGATCTCCAATTTGTCACAAAGCCATTTTAAGGCAGGACCTTTTCCTGTACCCTCGCCTTCTATTTCCCAATTATGTTTAAAGGATGTGGTCAACTCAATATGAGGTATCTCTTCCAGGAGCTTTCTAACTGAAGCTCTGCGTTCTAAATCTTGAAAGTTTAGATTTATATTCTCAAGATGGCTTTTATTAGCCCTCATAAAGTCAAAAATGTTTTCCACAGGTGTTCTTGTAGATAGGATATAATCAACGTCTCGATAAATTGAGCCGTGATCTTTGACTTTGGAAAACTCCCTTTCACTGATATAGGCGTGTCCATCAATAAAGCATTCCAAAGAAAGCTCATCATCTATTCCAAAGCCCAGTTTATGAACCATATCCACAATAGTTTCAAGGCTCTCTGGGGGTATGAAATTGGAATAAATATTTTCGCCTAAATATAGGTCGCTTACATGGGCACCATTGGATGTGATAATGTATTCTAGACCCTCAATGGCAAATATGTCCTTAGGGACAGAATGGAAGCTTCTGCCTGTAGCAATAACCACCTTGATTCCTCTTTCGATTGCTTCTTCCAAAGTGGCTTTTGTAGTTGCAGAAAGTTGGCCCTTGCTGTTTAAAGTTGTACCATCTAAATCTAATGCGATAATTTTAATCATAGTTCCCCATTTAACACCTTAATCAAAACCTAACATATATTATAATATATATTATATATTCTTGCAATTTAATGCTTAAAGGAATATAATAATTGGAATGTTTTATATTTCATTATAAGAGGTAAAATTATGAATATAGCAATAATTGGTGCTGGAAAATTAGGACAAAAAGTTGCCGAGATTTTGGTCAATGGTAACCATGATATTACAATCATTGATACAAATGCTGAAGTGCTGGAAAAACTAGAGCAAAGACTGGATGTTTTGACAGTAACTGGTAACGGTGTAGACACAGGGCTTTTAAAGGAGCACAAGATTCAAAACTCCGATTATTTAATCGCCTGCGTTTCTTCAGATGAGGCAAATATTGTCATTTCTTCATCAGCGAAAAAACTGGGAGTAAGACACGTAATCGCTCGTGTTCGTGAGCCTGAGCACATGCAACAACTGGGCTTTATACAAGACAATTTCGATATCGATTATGTAATTAACTCCGATATGGTTATTACTGATGAAATCTATAGATATTTGGTAGAAAAATACACTCTAAGCAATGGTATTTTCAGAACAAACAACTCATCTCTTATTGAATTCAGAGCAAACAAAATGCCTGAAATCTGCAACAAGAGTTTGGATCAGTTAAGTTCAGAACTTCCTAATATGCTGGTTAGTGCAGTTTCTCAAAATGGTAAGATAATCATTCCTCACGGAAACTTTGTCATCTCCCCTAACGACTACATCTACATGATTGGGGAAAAGGATGCCATTGAGGAACTTAATACAAGAGTTCACGAAAAAGGAAAATACACAAATATTCAAAAGATTATGATAATCGGTGGTGGAAAAACAGGCTTCTATCTAGCAAAGAGATGTTCAGAGTTCGGCCTATCCGTAAAGCTTATCGAATCAGACAAGGAAAGATGCCACTATTTATCAACTAATTTGAACAATGTATTGGTACTTCACGGTGATGGAACAGATAGAAATTTGTTAATGGACGAGAACTTTGACGAAATGGATGCTGTAGTAATCGCTACAGGCTTCGATGAAGAAAACCTACTTCTAGGCTTAATGGCTAAACAAGCTGGTATTGAAGATGTAATTTCAAAGGTTAGCAGAAAGAGCTACCAAGAGCTTATTGAATCCCTAGGTGTGGATATGGCTCTTAACCCATTAGATATATCTGCAAGCAACATTATGAGATTCATTCAAGGCAGAAAGCGTGTAGTATCATCTACTCTAATTCAAGGTCAAGCAGAAATCCTTGAAATCGTTGCTAGCGATAGAATGGCATTGGTAAACAAGCCGCTTAAGAAATTATCACTTCCTGATGGCGTATTGGTTTCAGCCATTAACCGTGGTCCAGAAATCATAATCCCTAATGGTGACACTGTAATTCAAGCTGGAGATATTGTTACAATCTTCTGCTTGTTATCAGATATTTCAAATATTGAGAAATTAATTCAAAAGCATTAAGAATATGCAAGATTCAAAACTATTAAAGACAATTAGAACAACAGGACTAACATTAATGATTTTAGGCATCTCTATGGTGCCTTCTATTATTGTGGGCCTTGCTAACAATGAAGAGGTTCTATATTCCTTCTGTATTGTCTCTGCAATATGCATAGTTTTGGGTTTCATTTTGCACAGAATTTTCAAGCCATCTCAGCTTATATTTAAAACTCGTGATGGTTTTATTATAGTTACAGTAAGTTGGCTACTATTTATTCTAATTGGAGCCATCCCTTATGTGACTAGCGGAACAATACCAAACTACGTGGATGCCGTTTTTGAAAGCTGCTCAGGTTTTACAACAACAGGTGCAAGTATTATCAATGATGTTGAAGGCTTAAGCCTTTCAATTCTATTCTGGAGATCATTTACTCAATGGTTTAGTGGCGCTGGAATTATTCTTTTCGCAATGATTCTATTCCCTGCTATCGGTATATCAGGCCAGGCTTTAATAGAAACAAAAGCCGCTGGACGTCTGTCGGATAGAATGAACAAGCGCTACAACGAATTGGCAAAGAAGTTATTTGGCTTCTACCTTGGTATGACTTTATTGGAAATTGTTTTGCTAAAGCTGGCAGGTCTAAACTGGTTCGATTCTGTAATTCACAGTTTCTCAACAGTATCCACAGGAGGCTTCTCCAACTATAATGAGGGAATCGCACATTTCAACAGCCCATTAATATGCTGGATATTCATAGTATTTATGATTGTGGCATCCCTTAATTATTCCCTGTTGTTCTCATGGAAAAGCCGTGGCATGGTCGTTCTTAAAAAGGACAGTGAATTTAAGCTATACTTCAAGCTATTCTTTATAGCTGCTCTAGCCATATTCATAGATTTAGTATTGCAAAGCGATTTACAAGATTCAATATTCAGCACTGTTACTGATAGTTTCTTTGAGGTCAGCTCAATCATCTCAACAACTGGCTTTGTAAACCAAGACTACACATTGTGGCCACTGTTTGCACAAATGGTACTATTCTGTTTGTTCTTCATTGGTGGATGTTCAGGTTCTACAGCCAGCGGTGTAAAAGTGCAAAGAATGTTGGTAGCTTTCAGATTGGTTAGAAGAGGCCTTTCATTGAAACTCCATCCAAATAGAGTTTCAACTTTAACTTTTGATGGCAGAAGATTGGAAAATAACGTGGTGCAAAATATTACATCCTTTATTTTCTTCTACATAGTATTGTTCTTCTTGGGAACTTTACTAATAACTTTTGACGATATAGATATAATCAGCAGCGCTTCAGCTGTTGCAAGCTGTTTGGGAAATATCGGTCCTGGTTTTAACACTTTAGGACCAAGCGCCACTTTTGCTGGCCTTTCATATTTCTCAAAATCCGTTCTTTCCGTTCTAATGTTGGCAGGAAGATTGGAAATTTATACACTATTTGTAATATTCAGTAAAAAGTATTGGCAGGATAACAGAGCATAATGAATTTTAACAAGCTATTGATGATGAAAATTGTATCATTGGTAACTATGCTACTAGGTATTAGTATGATACCTTCTTTTATCGTTGCTTTAATATACAACGAAAGCTCCAGCGCTTGGGCTTTTGCTATTTCAGCAATCCTATTGCTTTCCATAGGTGCATGTTATACAGGCCTTACAAAAGAAGAAAGCGTAAACACAAGATCTGGAGAAGGATATTTCCTAGTATTGGTCGTATGGATTTTGGCATGTTTCCTAGGTGCACTTCCATACTACTTCGCAGGTCAGGGATTCACCTTAGTTGATTCAATTTTCGAATCCACTTCAGGCTTTACAACTACAGGTTCCTTTGTAATAGAGCCTGATGCCTTGTCCAAATCCCTACTGTTCTGGAAAGCAAGTACCCACTGGCTAGGTGGAATGGGAATACTTATCCTGATGGTTTCCCTATTTCCTTTCCTTGGCATAAGCGGTGTAAACATTGCTACAGCTGAGGCTCCAGGCCCTACTTTTGACAAAACAAAAGCACGTGTTTCAGAAACTACAAGATTCCTATACATATCCTACATAATCTTTTCAGTAGCAGAATGTATTATGCTAAGCTTTAGCGGAATGAATCTATATGACTGTTTGATCAGCACTATGGCATCAATCAGTACTGGCGGACTATTTATTACTGAATCAATTGCTCCATTTATGGCAACAGGCTATGTTAGAGGAGTAATAATACTGTTTACAATTATTTCATCAATTAACTTCGTTGTTTACTACAACTTGATTAATAAGAATTTTAAAGCAGTTACTAAGAATATAGAACTTAGAGTTTTCCTACTAATCATTGCAATTTCTTCCCTGTCCATAGGAATTTATCTATATGCTACAGGTATTGAAAGCGATCTAGGACAAGCTTTGGGAGACGCCCTGTTTGAATCAACAGCAGCAAGTTCCACTTCAGGTTATGCCGCTATTGACTACTTTAGCTGGCCTTCCTTCGCACAGTTTGTCTTAGTAATTCAAATGCTAATAGGAAGCTGCGCTTCATCCACAGGCGGTGCTTTAAAAGTTATCCGTGTAGTAGTTCTATTCAAATTGATAAAACGTGGACTTTACAAGAGAATACATCCAAATGCTGTTAAGACTGTTAAACTTAGTGGACAATCAATTACAACTGTTGAAGCTTCAAATATCACTCTATTCTCATTGATATATTTTGGAACTTTACTATTTGCAGTAGTTTTCCTAAGTATTGATAATTTGGACTTCGTAACAACCTTCACTTCCGCTGTAAGCTTGTTGTCAAACAGTGGTATGACCTTTGGAGATATGGGATTCACTTGTGATTTCAGTAATTATTCCACAGTATGTAAATATTTCTTATCCTTGCTAATGATGGCAGGAAGATTGGAAATCTATTCAGTAATTCTGATCTTTACACGCTCATTCTGGAAGCAGGATAAAGCAAACTACTAATAAATAAAGGAGCTAAAACCTTAGTTTAGCTCCTTTTTATATTTCCTTATCCTTATATTGACACAGCTCTAATATTGGGCATTCCTTGCATTTCGGCTTCTTGGCCGAGCAACAGTTTCTTCCATGAAAGATTAAACTGTGATGAGTCTTTGACCATCTCTCCTTTGGAATTCTCTCCATAAGCTTAAGCTCCGTCTTAAGCACATCCTTCTCATTTACAAGGCCAATTCTATTTGAAACTCGAAACACGTGAGTGTCCACTGCTATTCTTTGTTCTCCAAAGCCCACAGATAATACCACATTGGCAGTCTTTCTTCCAACTCCAGGAAGTTTTACTAGCTCATTGTAATCATGCGGAACTTCTCCCCCATAGTTTTCTGCAAGAGCAAGGCCTAAAGCTTTTACATTCTTAGCCTTGTTTCTATACATTCCTATAGTCCTAAGCATATCCTCTAAATCCTTGATATCCGCTTTTGCCAAAGATTCAGCATCAGGATATTTGGCAAATAAGGCTGGTGTCACCTTGTTAACGCTCACATCTGTAGTTTGAGCAGAAAGAGACACTGCTACAATTAGCTCAAAAACATTTCTGTGATCCAAAGCGCACTCCGCGTCAGGATAGCTAGCTTCCAATCTATCTAATACAATTTTTATATCTTCTTTTTTAATCATCTTTACTCCCTCTGTAAAATCTAGTATAATTGTATACAATATCGAGGCAAATTTCAATGTTACAATTAGAATTTTTAAATCAAAAGTATGAACAAGTAAATACGGTGGACAGAATCTACATTAATATGCTTCAAGATATAGTAGATGGTGTGCTTTTCCAGGGATACAAGATTGTGGAGGAAAAGCTATGTGAAAAATATCAGTGTAGCCGTACCCCAATACGAGAAGTTCTAAGAAGATTGGAATCCAGTGGTTTAATTGAAATAGAAAAAAACCGCGGTGCTGTTGTGGTCGGTTTTAGCAGGCAAAGCTATATGGATATGTTAATGGAAAGACGAGAAATGGAAAAACTAAGTCTAGAGCTTGCCATTACTAGAATCAAAACTGGTGAGATGGAACTGCTCAATCAGGCTAAGGAATTCTTAAGTTTCTATTATCCAAAGCATGATATTGAAGTAATTGTAAAAGTTATTAAAGGCTTTCACCAAATTATTTATCACGCCAGCTATAACAAGCGAATTGAGCAGGAAATGAACCTTTTCCTTCAATGCTCCAAGCGTCAGGACTGGGATTATCTGTTCATAGAACAAAACTTAGACGATCTATACAGCTATTACATGGCAATATATGAATCTTTTAATGATGGAAATATAAACCGTGCAGTCCATGTAATGGATAATATAATGAACAAGTTTATAGGCTTTGCAGAAGCAAAATACGTATAAAAAAACTAGGTGTTAAACACCTAGTTTTAGTTTACGCTAAGTTCAGTCTCTTCTTCATAAATCTTAAGTTTAGTATATATCCCCCAACGAATAATACTGCGTCGATTACAAAACACACTATTAATAATGTATCTAGAGATTCTAAACCAAATGATTCTGGAGACCATATTGCCTCATTAAAAGTCACAACGTTAAATAGTATTGTAAATACTATAGTTAATACTATATTAGTTGCAAAATATACGCCTACACTGGCCCATAGTTTATGCTTAGTAGCGATTATGGAACCGACAGTAATTGCAACATATACCAAAATAATATTAAAGCATAATTGACTAAATACTGTTAATGCCGCCAACAAGCCATGCACATTTAAAAATTCCCCAAAGAACAGGGAAAAACTATCCCAAAAACCATCAATATCCGATATGATGCCATTGTATATTAGTCTTTCAACCATAAAGCACAAGAAAGCTGCAATTCCTGTAAATACTGCCCAGATTAGAGCGTTAAAGAACTTTGATAATAATATATCATTTTCCTTTACAGGTAAGGTAAAAGTTAAATAGCCTTCATCTGTATATAGGTTCTTATAATATCTCATAATTATAATAATTACGCTAAATGATATAAATCCTATTAAAGCCAGATAGAAGAATACCACGCTCAAAGAACGAAGCTCAGACAATATTTCATTTGCTTCAAGAGAGGAATATAAATCAGCGTCTTGAAGCCAATATAGTTCTTCCTTGCCTTCGGATATTCCGCCTATGACAGCTGATACAAATAGTACTGCCAAGGCTACCCACCAATATTTTAAAACGTATTTAAAATCATATTTTAAAAGCTTCCCCATTTGTAATCCTCCCTAAACAATTCGTCCAATGATTTTCCAGTTGCTAGTCTCACCTCATCAGCATTTCCACATCTTAGAACTTTTCCACCAAAATCCATAAATATGAATTCATCTAAAGCGGATTCAACATCGTGAATTAAATGAGTTGTAATTAATACACAAGCTTCTGGATTATAGTTTCCAATAATAGTTTGCAAAATATAGTCTCTACCAGCTGGGTCAACTCCTGCAATTGGTTCATCTAATAAGTAAAGCTTTGCTCTACGAGACATTACCATAATTAATTGAACCTTTTCCTTGTTCCCCTTTGACAAAATAGACAAGCTTGAATTCTCATCAATTTTCAAATTTGCTAGCATTTCGTGTGCAATATTTTCATCAAAATCATCATAAAAATCTTCGAAAAATGCTATCAAGTCTTTGACCCTCATACCAGCTGTTAAATATGTACGTTCAGGAAGATAAGCAACTATCTTCTTAGTCTCAGGTGATATTGGTTTACCATCAACTAAAATCTGTCCTGAAGATGGTTTTAATAAGCCTGCGATCATTTTAATTAAAGTTGTCTTGCCACATCCGTTTGGGCCAAGCAAGCCATATATCTTTCCAGCTTGAAGGCTGAGATTCAAACCGTTTATGACAGGCTTTACGCTATAAACTTTTGTTAAGCTTTTACATTCTAAAATCGCCATTGAATTATCCCTCCAACTCCTCTTCTATTAACTTAATTAGTTCCTCTTTGCTAAGATTGTAAGCTTTGATTTTCCCCAAAAAATCTACGATTATCTCGGATAAGTTATTCTCTCTAATTCCCTCTAAAATCTTATCGTCGCTGGTTACAAATCTTCCGCTTGTCCTTCTGCTTTCCAATATTCCATTCTTCTCAAGCTCCGATAACGCTTTCTGCATTGTGTTCGGATTAACAGCCGCTTCCATAGCTAGCTGTCTAACAGATGGAATTTGTTCATCTTTACCATATTTACCTGCAAGTATATCTTCTTCGATCTTCTTCATGATCTGAATATATACTGGTAAATTGTTATCAAAATTCCAAGCCATAAGTCCTCCTTTTTTGTATTATTGTACTATCACACTAATACAATAATACAATTTTTATATAATGTCAAGAAAAAATATAAAAAAAGATGACTTTTTTCAAAGTCATCTTGATTTTACTATATATCTCTGCTTATTAAGTCTTCCAAAGACTCTCTTCTAACAGCAAGCTTGTCTTTACCACGGTTCAACATTACAATTGGTGGAATTCCCAATTTGTTGTAGTTTGAAGCCATGGAATAGTTGTATGCTCCTGTTGTGCAAACTGCAGCAATATCGTATCTTCCTACTGAGCTTGGAACCATAATATCTGGTTGAATTATGTCACCACTTTCACAGCATCTTCCTACTAAATCAGCCTTCATGTCTGCTTCTTCAAACATCTTGTTTGCAATATAGCATGTATAAGCTGAACGATAGAATGCATATCTAGGATTATCTGCCATACCTCCGTCTACGGAAACATAGTTCTTAAATCCTGGGATTTGCTTTACTGTTCCTACAGTATAAAGAGTCATGCCTGCATCTGCAACTAAGCTACGGCCTGGTTCCATGTGAATTGCTGGCATTTTTACATTGTATCTCTTGCAAGCCTTTTGACAAGCTTCAGCAACGTCTGCAATCTTTTCGTCCAAATTCATATCTGGATCATCCTCAGTGTACTTAACACCAAAGCCACCGCCAAGGTCTAATACTTTGCAGTCAAAGTTCAATTCTCTCTTCAATTCAGCAATAAAGTCTATCATTCTAAATGCTGCTCTTTCAAAGATGTTTTCACCGAATACTTGTGAACCTACATGGCAATGGAAACCGATTAAATCGCAATGTGGTTGTTTAATAGTGTAGTGAGTGATTTCATGAGCTTGGTTAGTTTCAATTGCTGAGCCAAACTTGGAGTCAACCTTACCTGTTGCTACTTCTTTATATGTATGAGGGTCGATTCCTGGAGTGATTCTAAGCATTACCTTTTGAATGATTCCACGCTTTTCGGCTTCTCTTTCAATTACCTTAATCTCTTCAACATTGTCAGCGACAAAGCATCCAATCTTGTTATCCATTGCATAAGCAATGTCATCATCAGTTTTATTGTTGCTGTGGAAATATGCTTTTGAAAGGTCATAGCCTGCTTTTAAAGCAGTGTACATTTCACCGATGGAAACTACGTCGATGCCCATGCCCTCTTCTTCCATAATTCTATAGATTCCTTTGAAAGATAAAGCTTTGGAAGCGAACAAAGGATAAGAATCTTCTCCGAAATACTTTTTGAATACTTCTTTGTAAATACGGCAATTGTTTCTAATTCTTTCTTCATCCAACAAATATAGTGGAGTACCATATTTTTCTGCCAATTGTGTTACTTCAACCCCTGCAAATTCTAGAATACCATCTTTTGATATAGAAATATTTTCGCAAATCATCATTTTTCTCCTTTAGTAATTAATATAATCTAGTAAATGTTTCTCCACCATCTTTGGTGTAATAAATTTTGCCGTCATCTGTGTAAGCTAGGAATTTTACTCCCCTAGTCTCTCCGTCATAACTTATATCACACATCTTATACTTTTGATTTGTGTATAAAACCCCGTTGGCATTATCATAATCCATGCCTCCAAGGGATGTGCCTACATTCTTGGCATAAGCTTTTTCTATGCCACCTCTTTCATTTGCCTCTTCCTCACTTAAGAAGTTTGGTGGCAATTTATTATAGGTGTGAATATAGAGCGAAACCGCATCCCAACTTGTATAACGTCCAGTTTCAATCACCGAGGTAACTCTCTCATGATTTTCTGAAATGTCTTCACTTTCCTCATTACATGCTGCAAAAGCAAACAGGCATAGCAGGGATAAAATTATTGCAAATACTTTTTTCACTTATCCACCTCCTACAAAATAATTATATTTATTAAACCTTGGTATAATCCGATAACCAAAGGTGAAATAATATACGAAGTTACATCGAATATGATCAGTACCATTAAGATGGCTGGTCCATATTCATATATTTTCCAATACCAATCAGTTCTGTCCAATTTGAAAAGCTGAGTAATAATTCCAAAGCCGTCCAATGGTGGAACAGGTAAAAGATTGAATATCATAAGCACTAGGTTTATCAATATGATTTGTTGTATAACGCTGTTCAAATAGTAGCCCCATGTGCCTTCTATACCTGAACCTGCAATCTCTATAGTAAATTTTAGTATTACTGTAAAGACTATGGCAATTAAGAAATTCATTACCACACCTGCAAGAGCAGTTATAAGTTCACCAAATCTTTGATTCTTGTAATGTCTAGGATCTATTTCTACTGGAACACCCCAGCCAAATCCCACAAACATTAGTGCTATAAAACCTACCGGATCAATATGAGCCATAGGATTTACAGTCAAGCGTCCCTGCATTTTAGGTGTTGGATCTCCCAAAATGTTTGAAGCCGCTGCATGAGCAAATTCGTGGAAAGATAAGCCAATAATTATACCTGGTAACATTATCAATCTATCAATAAACCACTGTATTGGGTTATCGAATTCGCCATCCATAAAGTTCATAACCAGCAGGACTATTAACAGTATCACTACCGGTGTGTTAAAAAACCTCTTCATACCAATTCTCCCTCTAAACTAAATGTATTTGAAGCTATGATTTTAACTTTTACAATTTGTCCAATAAGGCTGGAATCTCCTTCAAAATTCACCAGTTTAAATCCATCTGTTCTTCCACTTAAAGCCTTATGATTGTTTTTGCTAAAGCCATCAACCATTACATCTACAACTCTACCCACATAAGCTGCATTCTTCTTTTCTGCAGAAGAATTAACAGCCTCTACCAAACGGTCAAATCTTTCATGCTTTACATCTTCTGGAATCTGGTCTTTATACTTTTCAGCCGGTGTGCCCTTCCTTATGGAATATAGGAAAGTGAAAGCTGAATCGTAGCCAACTTCGTTGACCAAATCTAAAGTTTCCTTAAAGTCCTCATCACTTTCACCTGGGAAGCCTACAATAATATCCGTTGATAAGGTAATATCTGGAACAGCCTCTCTCAGTTTCTTTACAAGCTGTAAATAATGTTCTCTGGTATATTTCCTGTTCATACGCTTTAGGATTCCATTGGATCCTGCTTGAACTGGCAAATGCAAATATTTACAAAGCTTGTCACATTCCAAAAAGCATTTAATCAAATCATCTGACAAATCCTTAGGATGTGAAGTCATAAAACGAATTCGTTCAAGACCATCAATATCATTAATCTCTCTAATCAAATCTGCAAAGTTTTCGCCGCTTGGACTTGAATAGGAATTTACATTTTGTCCCAAGAGCATAACTTCCTTTACGCCATCTGCCACAAGGTCTTTTCTCTCCCCAATAATGGCTTGAGCGCTTCTTGATTTTTCACGGCCCCTAGTATATGGCACTATACAGTAAGTGCAGAAATTATCACAACCGTAGGTAATGTTTACATAGGATTTGTGCCTGTATAGTCTGCAAGCAGGAAGTTTCTCTGATATTGCTTCTCTATCTTCCAGAACTTCAATTTGGCTGCTGTGATCCTTCTCCCAGTTTGCAAGCAAAGCGGGAAGTCTTTCAATATTATGAGTACCAAATACTATGTCCACCCATGGATACTTAGCTTTTATAGTGTCTGTAATATGCTTTTGCTGAGGCATACATCCACAGACGCAAACTGTAAAGTCATCCTTTCTGGCCATCTTTGTCTTTTTCAATTGTCCCAAGGTGCCAAAGAAACGTTTATCCGCATTTTCACGAATGGAACAAGTATTGAAGATTACAATGTCCGCTTCGCTTCTGCTCTTGGCCATTTCATATCCGGCCTCAAGAAGCAAGCCTGCCATAATCTCAGAATCATGTTCATTCATTTGGCAACCGAAAGTACTAATATGAAACTTTCTCATTACATTCTCATTTCTGCCTTTGTGTCTCTAGTCATTAGTGTTTCAACAGCTTCTTCTGCTGTCATTTCATCGTGAACTATTGCATAAATGCATTCAACTATAGGCATATCAACATCCAATTTGCGAGCCAATGCATATGCAGCTTCAACGGTATTAATACCTTCAACTACCATGCCAATTTCCTTGACAGCTTCGCTAGTTCTAATACCCTTACCAATTAAAATTCCACATCTGAAATTTCTGGAATGCATACTTGTACAAGTTACTATTAAATCGCCTACTCCTGATAAGCCAGCAAAAGTTTCAACCTTAGCACCTAATTTGATGCCCAGTCTCATCATTTCTGTGATTCCACGTGTCATCATTGCCGCTTTAGCATTATCACCAAATTTCATACCTTCAGCAATACCTATGCCAAGAGCAATTATATTCTTCAATGCTCCACCAAGTTCCACACCGATAATATCGTCATGTCTGTAAACTCTAAAGTATAGAGTGTTAAAGATGTCTTGAACCTTCTTGGCCAAGTTTCTGTCACGAGAAGCAACTGTAACTGTTGTAGGAAGCTTTCTTCCCACTTCTTCAGCATGGGAAGGTCCTGACAGGCACACATAATTACAAGCAGGGAATAGTTCTTCGGCTATTTCAGAAAGTCTCATCAAGCTTCCCTGCTCTATGCCCTTTGCCACGTTCACTATAATAACTTTTTTATCTAAATATGGAATGGCTTTTTCAAAAGCTGATCTAAAGGCTTGTGCAGGAACTGCAAAAAGCACCATTTCTGCTCCTTCAAAAGCTTGCTCCATATCATATTTCACTATAATATTTTCAGGGATTTTTACACCTGGTAAATATTTCCTATTTTCTCTTTTTTCTTCTATAGTTTTTAAAACATTCTCATCTCTGTCCCATATGGATATTTCATTGTCCTTGTCCGCTAAAGTTAAGGCAAGGGCTGTACCCCATGAGCCTGCTCCAATACATGAAATCTTCATTGTCTACTCCTTATGCTTGTCTAAAAATGATAAATTAGGTTCTTCTTTGGCCAAAAGTCTCTCAATATTGGAACGGTGCTTAACTATTAAGATAATAGCTAAAACGCATCCCATAGGCATCCAGCAAAAATCAAGTACTAGAAATGCCAGAGGACAGGCAAAAGCTCCGCAAATTGAGCCTAGTGACATCTTCTTGGAAATCAAAGTCACCACTATAACAACTAGCAGGCATATTAAAGCCACCATCCAGTTAATTCTCAAAATAGCGCCAAAAGCAGTGGCTACACCCTTCCCCCCTTTAAAACCATAATAGATAGGGAAAACGTGGCCCAAAACGGCTGAAATGGCCGCTACAGACACTATAGCAACTGAAATTGCATATAGGCTAACATATTGGCTTGATTGCAAACCGCTAGTTCCATCTGGATAGATATATGAAAGGTATAGATTTGCAGCAAATATACCAAGGCATGATGAAACAAAGCCTTTTAATATATCTATAACCATTGTGCAAAGAGCTGCTTTTTTGCCTAAAACTCTAAGCACATTGGTAGTTCCTGCGTTGCATGAACCTTCTCTTCTAATGTCTACCTTATGTAATTTTCCAATGAATATTGCTGGCGAAAAGCTGCAAAGTAAATATGCAAACAATGCCGAAAATACAAAAGCTAAATAAACCACTATAATTCGTCCTTTTCTCCTTTGGCTCTGAACACAAACTTTATTGATGTGCCTTCAAAACCATAGGTCTTTCTAATTTGATTCTCAATATATCTAGAATATGAGAAATGCATTAATTCTCTATCGTTAATCTGGAATGAGAATAGAGGTGGATTAACAGCCACTTGACTTACATAGTAAATCTTAAGTCTTCTACCCTTGTCTGAAGGTGGTTGTTTCATCATCATTGCATCCTGCAACAAGCTGTTAAGTTGGCCTGTAGGTATGCGCAAAGCTCTATTTTCACTTACTCGATCAACAGTATCAATTACCTGATTAACTCGTTGATTGTCTTTTACAGAAATAAACAATATTGGTGCGTAAGACATAAACTGTAAATCAGCTTGCAATTCTCTGGTGAAATCTCTCATGGTATTTGTTTCCTTTTGAATCAAATCCCACTTGTTTACCACCAAAATCAAACCTTTTCCAGCTTCGTGAGCAATTCCAGCAATGCGCTTGTCTTGATCGCTTAAACCTTCACTAGCATCCAACATTAATAGGCACACGTCACATCTTTCAATAGCTGCAACCGCTCTTAAAACGCTGTAATGCTCTACGCTTTCATTTATCTTACTCTTTCTACGGATACCTGCAGTATCTATCAAAGTGTATTTCTTACCGTTTTGTTCAAAAGGTGTATCTATGGAATCACGAGTTGTTCCCGCAATATTGGAAACTATAACTCTCTTTTCACCTAACAAAGAATTGACCAGTGAAGACTTACCCACATTAGGCTTTCCTATTACTGCAATCTTTGTGCTATCATCTTCTTCAAAATCGCCATCCTTTGGAAAAGCGTCCACGATTTCATCAAGTACATCTCCAAAGTTCAACATATTGGCTGCGGAAATTGGAATAGGTTCTCCCAAGCCCAGCTCATAGAAATCATAAAGATCCATAGGTGGATTCTTAGGATTATCAACCTTATTAACCACAAGAATTACATTTTTACCTGTTCTCATCAGCATGTTTGCAACCTCATGGTCCGCATGAGTCAAACCATCCTTGCCGTCAACAAGGAAAAGTATTACATCAGCCATGTCCATGGCAGTTTGTGCCTGTTCACGCATTTGAGAAAGAATGATATCATCTGTTCTTGCTTCAATACCACCTGTATCGATTAAGCCAAAGTGTATTCCGCGCCATTCTGCTTCCGCATAGATTCTGTCACGAGTTACACCAGGCGTATCTTCTACAATGGAAATACGCTTACCAACTATTTTATTGAAAAATGTAGATTTGCCAACATTAGGTCTACCAACGATTGCTACAATTGGCTTACTCATTAAAAATTCCTCCTGCAAATTCCACTGCATCAAATTCTTTTAAATCGTCGATTTTTTCACCGAATCCAATAAACTTTACAGGTATGTCGTATTCATCTGCTACAGTAATTGCAATGCCTCCTTTGGCTGTACCGTCCAGTTTAGTTAAAACTATACCTGAAATATCTGCTATATTGCTAAATTCTTCTGCTTGAGATAAAGCATTTTTACCTGTTGTTGCATCTAAAACCAACAGAGTTTCTCTTTCTGCCTCAGGATATTCTCGTGAAATGATCTTGTTCATCTTCTCAAGCTCGTTCATAAGATTCTTTTGAGTTTGTAATCTGCCCGCTGTATCACAGATTAGCACGTCAGTGCCTCTAGCTTTTGCTGACTGAATGGCATCATAGATTACTGCTGATGGATCTGCTCCCTCTTGGTGAGCGATTACAGGTACGCCGTTTCTTTCGCCCCAAATTTTTAATTGATCTGAAGCTGCTGCTCTAAAAGTATCAGCTGCTGCAAGCAAAACAGAATCTCCAGCAAGTTTAAACTTGTGAGCCAACTTACCTATACTTGTTGTTTTGCCACCACCATTAATGCCTATCATTAGAATAACCAATGGCCTCTTGTCGCTTAGTTTTTGTCTATCGCCTTTATCAATTATTGAAGCGATAATTTCTGCTAAAGCTCCTGTAATCAAGGCAGGATTATTTATATAATCTTTTTTAACCTTTTCGCGAAGTTGTTCCATGATGTGCATAGTTGTATCCATTCCAATGTCGGAAGTGATCAATATTTCTTCCAATTCATCAAACAAATCTTCATCAATTGTTGGTCTGTTTAGAACTGCATCAGCAATTCTTTCACTCATTCGACCAAAGAAATTTTTCTTTTCTCTTAAAAAAGCCATATTTTCCCCTATTCTGTCTTAAAATTATCCTCTAACTTTAATGAAAGAAGCTTTGAAACTCCCTTTTCAGCCATAGTAACTCCATAAAGTACATCGGCATGTTCCATAGTTTCTCTCTTGTGAGTAATTATTGTAAATTGGATTTCCCTGAACTTCTTCAAGTAATCGCCGAATCTATCAATATTTGTATCGTCAAGAGCAGCCTCAACCTCGTCCAAAATACAGAATGGTGTTGGCTTAGTCTTAAGAACTGCGAACATTAAAGCTATGGCAGTCATAGTCTTTTCACCACCTGATAACAAGTTGATGTTTTGAAGTTTCTTGCCTGGTGGTTGAGCCTCGATAATGATGCCTGCTTCCAAAGGATTGTTTTCATCATCCAGTTTAAGCTCAGCTTGACCACCACCGAACATATCCTTGAATACTGATGAGAAGTTAACTACAACCTTGTCGAAATTCTCCTTAAACTTAGTTGAGATTGTAATATCCATATTGTTGATAAGGGAATTTAACTCGTCAACAGCCTTTAATATATCATCTCGTTGAGCTGTTAGGAACTCATAGCGTTCCCCTTCTTTTTCGTATTCCTTAATTGCTCCTACGTTAACATCGCCCAAGGATCTAATCTTGTTCTTAATGTCTCTGATTTCACGAATTGCACTGGACATTACAAAGTCAGCACGCTTGTATGTAAGTGCTTGAGCATAGGAAATTTCAAATTCATCCCAAAGCTTTTCCTTGTAGTTTTCAAATTGGTTTTCACTCTTACCAAGTTGAATTTCCAAATTGTATTTTTGTTCTGTAATGCTGTCCAGCTTATCAATAGCATTATTAAGTTGCTCATCTTCGCCCTTAATGCTGCTTGATAATTTATCTACTTCACCGCTTGCTAGGCTGATTCTAGCCTCAAGTTCTTCCTTCTCTTCTTCAAGCTTTCCAAGAACTTGAGCGCTGTCCTCGCTATCTGTAAGCATGCCGTCCTTTTCTTGAATGTAGGCTTTAAGTTGAGTTTCTTTATTCTCGATTTGAGCTTCAAAGCTCTCAATGATTTCATCAATCTTTGAAATGAAGTTATCTATGCTGTCATACTTGGCTCTAACATCTGTTAGTCTCAATCTAACATCAGTGATCTTATCTCCTGCTTCATCAGCAGTAACTTGAGCCTTTTCATAAGCTACTAGACCTTCCTTAATTTCTCTTTCCTTATCAGCAATCTTTGCTTTCAAAGTGTCAATCTTGTCTTGAATTTCTTCAATTAGACTGTCAGCATTGTTAAAGTCATCAAGGGAGCTTGCCATATCTCTTTCAGCTCTCGCCTTGTTGTCTTGGAAGTTTTGCTCAGCTTCTTGTAAAGCATAGATTTGGCTGTTAGCATCACGAAGTGCGTTTGAAGCTTCATCCTTTTGAGCTAATAATTTTTCAAGACCAAGTTTGCTCTCATCTAACTTTGAAACTAGCTTTTCAACAGTTTTTACAAGCTCCTCTCCCTCTTGTTGAATCTTTACTAAATCCTTGGCTAAGTTTTCAATTTCGCTCTTACGGCCAAGAATGTTAGCACTCTTATTCTTGTATTTACCACCAGTGATTGCACCGCTGACATTTATTACTTCACCATCTAAAGTTACCAGGCGAAGACCGCTTGGGCATAGCTTAGCTAAAGCTACAGCATTGTCCATATTGTCTACTAAAGCAACTCTGCCTAACAAATAATCGAAAATGTTTGTATAGGCATTATCATATTTGATGCAAGTATTGGCCATTCCAATAAAGCCTTTACCTTGGCTTAATTCCTTTGGAATTTGAGGAAGTGAAGCTTTAATAGATTGAACAGGTAAAAATGTTAATCTACCTGCTTTGTTTTCTTTTAAAGCATTAACGGCTTTCTTAGCACTTCCGTCGTCTTTGCAGACAACATTTTGCATGGATGCTCCCAAAGCTGTTTCAATGGCCAAAGCGTACTTTTCTTCAACTTTAATAAGCTCAGCAACTACACCAACTATGCCCTTTAAATCTGATTTCATAAGGTACTTAACCGCATAGTTATAGCCGTCATAATTGCTTTCCAGCTCTTCAAGAGTACGCTTTCTAGCTTCCATACGACTCTTTTCAAGCTTCAAATCATTAAGCTTTTCATAGTCTGCTCTACGCTTGTTTTCAAGTTCGTTTATCTCGCCGTTAGCTTTTGCAATATCCTTTTCCAAAGCTTCAACTGCACTAGTATTGTCCTTTAGGCTCTTGTTTGCAAGATCCATTCTGTTGGCTAGATCTTGTTCTTGTTCCTTAAGCTTAGCTTGATCCTCTTCAAATTGACTTTGCTTTTCAAGAAGAGTGTCCTTCATGGACTTAATGCTTCCCAATTCAGCATTTTGTCTTGTAAGTTGTGTATTTAATTGGAAAAGCTCTTCCTTCTTATCCTCTATTTCTGAAAGGATATCATTGGCAGCCTCATCTAGATCTGCATATTTGTCAGATTGAGCGGCTAGTTCTCTTTGAACTCTCAGCTCTTCCATTTCAATTTCTTTGCGGTTTTTAAGAAGGCTGTCCTTGTTAACAGTTTCTGTGCTTAGCTTGTTGTTTAAATCATCAAGCTCTGATTTTAATCTAAGTATATTATCCTTAAGGGCGCTAAGTCTTTCTTCATTAACATTGCCCTTGTTAGTGATTTCGTTAATCGCGTTAATCTTTTCGATAAGCTTTTCATTGGCTTCATCAATTTGAGTACGTAGGGCTTCAATCTTCTCTCTACGCTCAGCAACTACTGAATTAAGATTTGACTTTTCATTGGAAATCATTTCTTGTTCCAATTTAAGATTTTCAACGTCTGATCTCATAGTCTTGATTTTTTCTTCAAGGCTGTCGATGTTTCTAATAGTTGCGTTGATTTCTAAATCTTCATATCTCTCTTTCAAAGACAAATACTCTTTGGCCTTAATGCTGTCCTCTCTAAGACCACCGATTCTGCCTTCAATTTCGTTGATGATGTCGTTTACTCTGTCAAGATTATCGTTAGCATTTGCCAGCTTTCTCTCGGCTTCCTTTTTCTTAGTCTTGTACATAACAACACCAGCAGCCTCTTCAAAGATTTCTCTACGGCTTTCTGGCTTGTCACCAACTATATCTGCAATCTTGCCTTGACCAATCAAAGAATAGCCGTCAACACCTATGCCGGTATCCATGATTAATTCTCTAATGTCTCTTAGTCTGCAGTTATTGTTGTTGATCAGGTATTCGCTTTCTCCTGAACGATACATTCTACGAGTAATTGCAACTTCTCTATATTCAATTGGCAGTATACCTGTGGAATTGTCAATTGTAAGAGTTACCTCGGCCATACCTCTAGGTTTTCTAGCTGCTGTACCGTTGAAGATAACGTCCTCCATTTTTCCACCACGAAGAGTCTTAGGGCTTTGTTCACCTAGTACCCATCTAATGGCATCTGATACATTTGATTTTCCTGAGCCGTTTGGTCCAACGACGCAGGTAATACCGTCATTAAATTCGATTGTAACTGGATCCACAAATGATTTGAATCCGTGCATTTCTAATTTTTTAAAATACATATGTTATTCCTTTATAAGCCTTTAAACATTTCTTTATTAATAGTTTCTTGAGCCGCTTCTTGCTCAGCATCCTTCTTCTTCTTGCCCTTGCCTATTCCCATGGCTTTTCCACCTATGAAAAGCTGAATAGTAAAGATTTTATTGTGGTCAGGGCCTTCTTCCTTCAAGGTCCTATACTCTATTTCTAGCTTGTCATTTTCAGCTTGGACCATTTCTTGAAGTTGTGATTTGTAATCCAGTAAAAGCCTTCCCGCCATGGCTTCCTTAATGTCATTAGCCAACCATGTAAGCACTAGCTTTTCTATAGTCTCATAGGAGCTGTCCTTGTAGATGGCACCTATTAAAGCCTCAACGCAATCCGCTTTTATAGAATCCTTATTCCTACCACCTGCTTTTTCTTCTCCCTTGCCAAGAAGTAGATACTCGCCTAGATTAATCTTAGTGGCAAATTTCGCCAAGGTCTTCTCGCAAACTATGGCTGACCTGATTTTAGACAAGGAACCTTCATCCCTGTCCTTCATGGCTTCAAATAGATAGTTGCCAATAATTGCATCCAAGAAGCCGTCTCCTATGAATTCCAGACGCTCATTGCAACAAGCCTCATCCAAGCACTTATCCTTTAGATAGGAGCTGTGGGTCAAAGCTGTTTTGAGCAAGTCCTTATCATGAAAACTATATCCAATTGTTTTTTCTAGATTATTCAATGTTTTCTATCGCCTTTTCTATAGTTCTAACTACTTTCTTTTCTACGAAAGGTACTGCTTTTATAATTGCATTCTTTACAGCATTGGCATCAGATGAACCGTGAATCTTGATTACTCCGCCTTTAACTCCAAGAATTGGAGCACCGCCGTATTCGGAATAATCGAATTCATCCTTTACCTCATATAGCTTAGGTTTTAGCGCCAAAGCACCGATTTTGGATCTAGCATCAGCTGTAAACTTGTCAACTAGCAGTTTCATAATATGCTTTGCTAAGCCTTCTGTTAGCTTTAACAGAGCATTGCCTGTAAATCCATCTGTTACGATTACATCGCAAACGCCATCAGGCACTTCACGAGATTCCACATTTCCGATGAAGTTCAATGGAGTTTCCTTTAAAGCTTGGTAAGCCTTCTTAGTAAGCTCGCTTCCCTTTTCCTCTTCGGCTCCGTTATTAACCAGACCAACTCTAGGATTAATTCTTCCCAAAACCTTTTCCATGTAGACACTGCCCATAATGGCAAAATCAACCAGATTCTCAACTCTGCAATCAGCATTTGCACCAGCATCTACAAGTAGACTTGGTTCTGATCCCAAAATAGGATATACGGAAGCCAAAGCAGGTCTTGAAATTCCCTTAATTCTACCTAGTATCAAAGTTGCACCAACTAAAACGGCTCCAGAACTTCCAGCTGAAATGAAGACATCGCCTTCCTCTTCCTTCACCATAGTGATGCCTTTAACGATGGAAGAATCCTTCTTGCGGCGAACTGCTCTTGCTGGAGCTTCCTCGCAAGTAATACTTTCAGTACAATTTACCACACTTACCTTTTCAGCGTTGTAAGAGTACTTTTCCAATTCCTTATTAATGTCTTCTTCTATACCTATTAAGCAGATTTCACAATCCACTGTTTTTAAAGCCTCAAGGGCTCCTTTTACAATTTCTGATGGCGAATTATCTCCGCCGTTTGCGTCAATAATAAACTTCATTATGTCTGCTCCTTTCCTAGTTCATTTATACAAAAGCATACTGCTCCAATTTACATTTTTAATCAGTATATATGATACCACAGAAAGCTATATTTTTCAAGGAAAAGGCCCCTTTTATTAAGCCAAAAAACCATAAAAAAATGGCGGAATATTTGAAGTGGTAAACTAAAAGTAGACACTTCAAAAAAAGGTCTCAAAAGCAGACATT
>JAKSSL010000014.1 GCA_024403115.1 Clostridia bacterium | reverse complement strand
CAGACAGACAGACAGACAGACAGACAGACAGACAGACAGACAGACAGACAGACAAGCAATAATTAGACTTGTACAGTATGTTTTTGGTTATGCGCCTGTTAAGCTTGAAGATGTTTGTCAAAAAGTATCATCAATTAATTGGAAGAATGAGAACACTACAAAGACATATATTGATTTAACTTCTGTAAGCAGAGATAATCACTGTATTATTGGTGATGATGTAACAACAGTTGATTCCAATAATGCCCCAAGTAGGGCAAAACAGATAATAAAGAAAAATGATATATTATTTGGCGGAACCAGACCGATGTTAAAACGTTTTTGTATTGTTACAGACGAATATGATGATTCGGTATGTAGTACAGGTTATTGTGTATTACGAATAGACAATCATTTAGCATTAACAAACTATATTTATCACATTATTGGGACAACGGATTTCTACTCTTATGTTGAGGCAAATCAACAAGGTGCTAGTTATCCTGCAATTTCAGATAAGATGCTAAAACAATATGAAATTGCTCTCCCAACACTAGAAGAACAAGAAAGAATTGTGTCTATTCTTGATAGTTTTGATTCATTATGTAATGATCTTGCTTCAGGTTTACCTGCGGAAATAGAAATACGTCAAAAACAGTACGAGTTCTATAGAGATAAACTGCTCACATTTTAGGAGTTTTAAGTATAAAAACATGGAGAGAATTGCGATGGAATGGTTGATAAAAAAATCTGAACTCCCAAAAGAAATCGTCCAATTCATAAACGCGGTTTTCGAATTGGTGGAAATTCGCGGGCGAGTTGGACAACAAAACGGAATAGAATTTTCGGTTCGATCAAACGAAAAGAATCACCCGATCCCACATGTTCATGCAAGATATGGAGAGTATGAAATATCAATTGCAATAGAAACTGCTGAAATCCTTGCTGGGAATCTTCCACCGAAACGTGTAGCTGTTGCTCAAAAATGGGTTTTAAAGCATAAAAATGATTTACTCACAAAATGGAACGATTTCACCATTTCTGCAACATCAACAATGACAATTTCAAGGATTAACACTTGCCTATCAGATGATTATGAGGAGAACAATTATGCCATATTTTAACATAGTAGCGCAGACAACAGAAAATACAGTTGTTACAGAATATGAGCCGGTAAAAACACGCTCCGGTCATTATCAGTCTGAAGCAGCCTTGGAAAAAGAGTTTATTCGTATGCTTACCGAACAGGGATACGAGTATCTTTCAATACATCATGAAAAAGATTTGGTTGGCAATCTTCGCAATCAACTTGAGAAACTGAACGGTTATCATTTCTCTGAAAACGAATGGGAGAGATTTTTTAAGGATTCGCTAGCAAATCAGAATGAGGGAATCGTAGAAAAGACTCGCAAGATCCAAGAAGATAATGTTCAGGTCTTAAAACGTGATGACGGAAGCACAAAGAACATCACTCTTATTGATAAGAAGAACATTCACAATAATTATCTGCAAGTTATCAACCAGTATGTTATTGGTACGGCAGAAGGTGCAAAGCATGATAACCGTTATGACGTAACAATTCTTGTGAACGGTTTTCCACTTGTTCATGTGGAATTGAAACGCAGAGGGGTAGCTATTCGAGAGGCATTCAACCAAATTGATAGATACCAACGTGACTCATTTTGGGCTGGAACTGGTTTGTTTGAATATGTTCAGATTTTCGTTATATCAAACGGAACTAATACAAAGTACTATTCCAACAGTACGCGGTTCAATGCAATCAGAGATGCTAAAAGTGGTGTTGTAGCTAAGAAAGCTAAAACAAGCAACAGTTTTGAATTTACTTCATTCTGGGCCGATGCAAATAATATTATCATTCCAGATTTGATAGACTTTACTAGAACATTCTTTGCAAAGCATACCATTCTTAATATTATTACCAAGTACTGCATCCTCACATCAGAGAATATGCTTATGGTAATGCGACCATATCAGATTACTGCTACTGAGCGTATTTTGAATCGTATTGAAATTGCTAATAACTATAAGAAATATGGAGATATTGCAGGCGGTGGATATATTTGGCATACTACAGGCTCCGGAAAGACGCTTACATCTTTCAAGACTGCGAGACAGGCATCGCTACTTCCTTATATCGACAAGGTATTGTTTGTAGTTGATCGTAAAGACTTGGACTACCAGACAATGAAGGAATATGATCGTTTTGAAAAGGGCGCAGCAAATAGCAATACATCTACAGCAGTCCTAAAGAAACAACTGGAGGATAGTGAGTCACATATAATAATTACGACTATCCAAAAGCTTGCAACGTTTATCAAAAAGAATAAAGAACATGAGGTATATAATAAGCATGTTGTAATAATTTTTGATGAATGCCATAGAAGTCAATTTGGCGATATGCATGCCGCTATTGTAAAAAGTTTTAAAAAGTATCATTTGTTTGGTTTTACAGGAACTCCTATATTCCCTGCCAATATGGGACATATAAGCAAGCCTCAGTTTTTTACTACAGAGCAGACATTTGGGGATCAACTTCATACATATACTATTGTTGACGCTATAAATGACAAGAACGTTCTTCCGTTTAGAATTGATTATGTAAAGACAATGGATATGGGTGATGATGTTGATGATGATCAGGTGTGGGATATTGACAGAGAAAAAGCTTTGATGGCACCTGAAAGAATCAGGCTAATTACTGAATATATACTTAAAAACTATGATAGAAAAACATATCGTGGGGATAAGTCGTATTACTACAATACTATTACGAACATTTCAGAGGTTGCATCTGGAAAGAACGGTGTAGTAGAGGAAACAAAGGAAGAGCAACGCATAAGAGGGTTTAATTCTATTCTTGCAGTTGAATCTGTTCCTATGGCAAAACTGTATTATCAGGAATTCAAAAAACAGATGGATGCAGATCCAACAAAGAAATTGCGTGTTGCCACAATCTTCAGTTATGGTGCAAATGAAGCGGAATGCATCGAAGATGTAAATGGCATTCTTGATGAGGAGAATTCAGAAGATACATCTGCACTTGAACAATCTTCAAGAGATTTCCTTGATGCAGCAATTAAAGACTATAATGATATGTTCCATACAAGCTATTCAACGGATGGAGAAAAGTTTCAAAACTACTATAAAGATGTTTCTCTTCGTATGAAGAACAAAGAACTTGATTTGCTAATTGTAGTAAACATGTTCCTTACAGGTTTTGATGCTACAACATTGAATACATTATGGCTTGATAAAAACCTAAAGATGCATGGACTAATTCAAGCATTCTCAAGAACTAACAGAATCCTTAATTCTATTAAGACTTTTGGAAATATAATTTGCTTTAGAAATCTTCAAAAGCAAGTTGATACTGCTATTTCAATTTTTGGTGATAAGAATGCGGGCGGCATTGTTTTAATACGTGAGTTCAATGATTATTATTATGGTTATGAAGATGACGATGGCGAGGTACATCCTGGATATGTGGGAATGATGGATGATATGACATCAAGATTTCCTCTTTCGGAGCCACGAATTATAGGCGAACATAACCAAAGAGATTTTATTTCTCTATTTGGAGCAATTCTTCGTATGCGGAATCTATTATCTGCTTTTGATGAGTTCGCAGGAAAGGAAATGATAAGCGAGCGAGATTTGCAGGATTATTTGGGCAGATATCAAGATTTGCGAGATGAATGGAACGAGAAACGCAAGAAAGGTGAAAGCGTAAGTATTATTGATGATATCGTCTTCGAAATTGAACTTATCCAACAGATAGAAATTAATATTGATTACATTCTTATGTTGGTTAAGAAATATCATGATAGTAATTGCGCCGATGCTGAAATTCTTGTCACAATTAATAAGGCCGTTGATTCCAGCCCTGAACTTCGTAGCAAAAAAGCTCTTATTGAAAACTTCATTGGTAACCTTAATGATATTGATGATGTTTTACAGGGATGGATTCAATATGTGGATAAACAACGTGAGAATGACTTAAACAGAATCATTGAAGATTTTGACTTAAAAGAGGAGGAAACAAGGGAACTAATTATTAATGCATTCCAATATGGTGAAATAAAAACATCAGGCACGGATATTAATAATATTATGCATCCAGTGAAACGTTTCGGCAGCAATGAGCGTGCGAATAAGAAACAAGCCATCATAGAAGTGTTAAGCGGCTTTTTCGAAAAATACTATGGTATAGGAGGAAAACTTACATCCGAGTCGTTAAAACCAATACACTATTATGATTCAGAAATCCCGCCAACAAGTATGAAAGCGGCAGATGACGTTATATTTGAAAAAGAATAATCATATTAACGCAAAAGGCTCTCAACAATTTTGAGAGCCTTTTATTAATTTACCATATCATTATTTTGCCTGTTTTGCAGTTTTAGAAAATGCTCGAATAATCAAACGAACTAATTTCACAATAGCCCATATTATGATGGCTATAACCAGTGGAGCTGTAGCGGCATTAATTGCTTGATAATTAATAATCATAAATAAAGCATATGCTAAATATATTCCAATAATAATAAGCCATATAACATTATTTTTAATAAAATTTTTCATAATCCTCCCCCTTTTATATAAAAATTATTGATAATATTACATTGTTTTATGATAAATAATACAACTTAATAAACATCGCACACAAGCTTATTGTGGCCATTGATATCAGCGAGCCGAAGGCTACACCCTGGGCAGCTATGGTGCTGTCTTTGCCTTCCTGATAGGACATGGCTACAGTTACTACTGCTGGTGGGAAGCATGCCGCAAAGATTACGGTGATCTTCGCTTCCACTGAAATTGGCAGCCAGTTTACCAATAGGAAGGTAAGAGCTGGCATAGCAAATTGCTTTGCTAGGATTGTCAGCATCAAGATCTTATTCTTAACGATCTCGCGGATTTTGCTTTGGCCTAGTTCTACGCCTACCACTATCATTGAAACTGGAATAGTGGCATCGCCTATCATTTTTAACCAGTTATCCACGGCGTCAGGGAAGTGATGTCCGCTGAACAGCATTATCATTCCTATAAAAGCCGCAATGGTACACATATTGATAAAGGAACGAAGAAACTTTTTGAGAGACATATTGTGAATCTCGTCAAAGCTTAGCTGTATTGGCATTACCACATATAGATATAGATTAAGTACAATATTTTGGATGACCATAAAGTAGAAGAGTTGGTCTCCAAACACGGCTTTTGTTACGGGAAATCCCATAAAGCCGGAGTTCATGCCGGTGAAAAGGGCCATATATACTGAGGCGTTGTCACCTAGCTTTTCCTTAAACTTTCTAATTAGTAGATAGCCTACTCCCATGGCTATGATTACATATATTGCTGAAAAGATGATGGTCTCCATAGTGGCACTAAAAATCTTGTCGTTTAGCTCCGCTGCCGCCATTGCTTGAAGACACATACATGGTGCAAAGACCAGCAACAGCAGTTTTATTAAATAATCATTAGCTTCTTTGGGCAGTATATTGTTTCGGTTCAAAACGTAACCTATTCCAATCATGGAAAAGATGGTTACGACTTTTACAATAATTTCTACCATTATTTATTCATTCTTTCATCAAGCCATTGTCTTAAGGCTTTTTGTATTGATACGTGGGCAAAAGCTACGTTTCCATGAGATAACATTGAAACTATAGCTACGTCTTTAATCTCTTGGACTCTCGCATCAATATATTCTTGGCTTTCACCTTCATAATAGTGTTTGATAAACATATCAAAATATGCTCGTGCTGTTTCCTTGTCGGCTCTGAAAACCAATTGAACACCTTGGTTGGAATCCACGTGTGAGAATTGATAGAAGTTTCCCAAATCAAATAGAGGATTTCCGTAGGAAAAAGCACCGATATCGATGATAAAGTCGCCTCCTGGTGAGTGAATGTAATTGCCTGGTTGCATATCGCCGTGAAGGCAAGTAGTCTTATCTGGAATTGAAAGGATGTAGTCCTTTAAGACCTTTCTTTCTTCCTCGTTTACATACTCAAGAGTTTCCAAATTGGATAAAATTCTGTCTTTTTGGTTTGGAAGCTTGTCTGTATTTGCCTCAGTTTCGTGTAGCTTTTTAACAAGCTTTGCCATATGCTTTATCCATTCATCTCTATGTTCAGGATCTTCTGATAGCAGACGAGTGATGGACTTCTTATCCTTTACATATTCATATATTGTTGCCCAGGAGCCATCCTCCATTTGGAAAACTTCCTTGATTATAGGTGTTGGAAGTCCCAGTGCTCTGATGGTGTCTGTAAGCTCTTTTTCCTTAAGCAAATCCTCTTTGGAATTTTGCAATAGAGCCCCATCAGTTTTAAGCATCCATTTGCCATCTTCGCTGATGTAGTTAAGCGAGTTTGGACGCTCAGAAAACAGTTCCCAGTTCGTATCTTTTACTCTAATTTTATCTTGTGCCATAATTACTCCTTTATGCTTTAGTATATAAAAATTATATGCCTTGAAAGCAGTCAAGTCAAGCCAAAAGGGGCGGTGTTCGTGTTGACCGAGCACCTTCTTTGCTGTAAAATATAGTGAGAGAAAAGGAGTTTTTATGGCTGAATTTAAAGTGTATTCCGACTATTCGCCTACGGGAGATCAACCTGAGGCTATAGCCGCTTTGGCAAAAGGAATAAGGGAAGGAAAGGATTACCAGGTATTAAAGGGTGTTACCGGTTCTGGTAAGACTTTTACTATGGCTAAGCTTATTGAAGCAGTCCAAAAGCCAACTCTAGTAATTTCCCATAACAAGACTTTGGCAGCTCAACTCCACGGAGAGTTTAAGGAGTTTTTCCCAGAAAATGCGGTGGAATACTTCGTCTCCTATTACGATTATTATCAGCCAGAGGCATATGTTCCTTCCACTGATACATATATAGAAAAGGATTCTCAGATTAATGATGAAATAGAGAAATTAAGGCATAGCGCTACAGCGGCTTTGGCAGAGAGAAAAGACGTGCTGATCGTGGCTTCTGTTTCATGTATTTATGGTCTGGGTTCGCCAGTTGACTATGAGAGTCAGGTGCTTTCTTTGAGACCTGGTATGACAAAGTCTCGTGACGAGATTTTAAGGAAATTGGTAGATATACAATATGATAGAAATGACATGGCTTTTGAAAGAGGAACTTTCAGAGTCAGGGGAGATATAATCGACATTTATCCGGCAGGAGCCGAAAGCGCTGTAAGAGTGGAACTCTTTGGCGATGAGGTGGAGAGCATTAAGGAACTTAATCCTTTAACAGGTGAAATACTTGGGCTTAGAAACCACATTTCCATTTTCCCAGCATCTCACTATGTGACTAGCCCAGAGAAGATGGAAAAAGCCTTGCTTAGCATAGAGGAGGAACTGGAAGAGAGAGTGAAGTGGTTCCAAGACAGGGGCAAGCTATTGGAGGCTCAAAGAATTGAGCAGAGAACTAGATACGATTTGGAAATGCTTCGAGAAATCGGAACATGCAAGGGTATTGAAAACTATTCTCGCCATCTAAACGATTTGGAACCAGGCTCTAGGCCTTACACTTTAATCGACTATTTCCCAGAGGACTTTTTAATAATAATCGACGAATCTCATGCTATGGTTCCACAGCTTAGAGCCATGTATGCGGGAGATAGGTCCAGAAAGACTTCTTTAGTTGATTATGGATTTAGATTGCCATCGGCTTTGGACAATAGACCATTGAAATTTGACGAGTTTAATGGGATGGTTAATCAATGCGTATTTTTCAGCGCCACTCCAAGTGAGTATGAAATTGAAAAGGCCAATGGAATTTCTGCGGAGCAAGTTATAAGGCCTACAGGTTTGTTGGACCCTCTTATCAGCGTAAGACCTGTTGAGGGTCAAATAGATGATTTGATTTCTGAAATCAGGAAGACTACAGAGCGTGAGGAAAAGGTTCTGGTTACAACTCTTACCAAGAAAATGGCGGAGGATTTGAGCAAGTACTTGGATAAGGCGGGAATCCGTGTTAGGTATTTACACTCCGATGTTGACACTTTGGAGAGAATGGAAATACTGCGTGATTTGCGCTTGGATAAATTCGACGTGCTAGTTGGAATCAATTTGCTTAGGGAAGGCTTAGATCTGCCTGAGGTATCCCTTGTTGCCATTTTAGATGCGGACAAAGAGGGCTTTCTTAGAACTGAGACTTCACTGATCCAAACCATAGGTCGTGCTGCTAGAAATGTTAACGGCCAGGTTATAATGTATGCTGACAATATTAGTAAGGCAATGAAGACGGCTATTGATGAGACTGCAAGGCGCAGGGCTTTACAAGAGCAGTACAATTTGGACCACGGTATCCAACCTGAAACTATTAAGAAAGCGGTTCGTGAAGTCATTGAGGCAACTCGCAAGGATGAGGCTGAAAAGTATAGAGGCAAGAGTCCGCTTGAAATGACTAAGAAGGAATTGATAGAATATGTAAAGCTTCTTGAAAGAGAAATGAAAGAGGCGGCTAAGAATTTACAATTTGAAAGAGCGGCTCAATTGAGAGACGAAATATTTGAATATAAGGCAAGAATTTAGGAGGAAGTATGGAAGTAAATAATATTAGAGTATTGACACACAGTGCAATTAAAATGGTAACTAAGGGTGGACAGATTATCTATTTTGACCCTTTCCAAATCAAAGAAGAATTTAAGGACGGAGACATAGTTTTCATTACTCACAGTCATCACGACCACTTTTCTCCTGAAGACATTGCTAAGGTTATAAAGGATGAGGGTACCATTGTAATGAGTGGTACTGAAGAGGAATACAAGGAAGGCTTGGACAAGCTTCACAATGAGCTAGGCGTAAACTTTACATGTATGGGCATGTATCCTGGAGATACAATAGGTGAGTTTATAAAAGCTGTGCCAGCATACAATGTTGGTAAGAAATTCCACGAAAAGGAAAAGCTTTGGTCTGGATACCACCTAACAGACAAACTGATTTTGGTCAACGAGGACAATGCGGAGCTTGAGGAAGAGGTTTGCACATACTATGTTACAGGTGATACAGATGCAAACTTGGATAATATGAGTGTAAAATGCGATGTGCTTTTAATCCCTGTAGGAGGAAAGTATACTTTTGACTACAAGGAAGCAGCAAAGTACACAGCAAGCATTAAACCTAAGGTTGCCATTCCTACACACTACGGTTCCATCGTCGGTGGAAAGGACTGCGGAAAGAAGTTCAAGGAAGCAGTGGCTAAACTAGATCCAAACATCCAAGTTGTAGAATTGATGGAGTATTTTAATGAAGACAATTAATTTGCATGTGGATTTAACAGAGGCGGATTACATACTTTTTAACGAGGACGCTTTTCTCACTTCAAAAGCAGGAAAGAAGAGTATGTTGCTGTTTCGAATTACCCCATGGATTGTAAGTTTAATATTGATTGGGGCTTTGTATGCCATAAGTGATGAGCAATACTTTGTAATCGTAATGGCTTTGATTTTGTTTGTAGTTTCGGGGATTATGAATGTAAAAGCAAAAAACATTATGCAAAAAACCATTATACGCTCAGTTAACGACATGAAAAGCCAGGGCAAACTTCCCTATGATGTTAGTTCGGATTTAAGCTTTGAAGAGGATATAATAAGGAGCAAATCCGCAGAAGGAGAGCATAGCTACACCTATGAAAGCATAGAAAGGATAAAAGAAGTTCCTTCGGCTTTGTACATATATTTTGATGCAGCTAGAGGCATCATCATACCTAAGCGTTGCCTTAAGAATGATAAAGAATTAAGATCTATAATTGAAAGGCTAGAAAATGGAAGAAAAACACAAGAATAGGGTTATTTTGTGGGCTATATTAATTGCCGTATCCTTTATGTGGGGACTATCCTTCATATTCTCTGATTACGGTTTGGAACATGTGAGCACAGTTGGAGTTCTTGCGATTAGATGGACAATCGCAGGTTTGCTGTTCTTCATTCTTGGAATCACCAAAGTGCTCAAGATGAACTTTAAAGGCAAGCCAAAGCGCGCCCTTTTGGTGTCCGCTTTATTCCAACCTTGTATCTATGCCATATTAGAGCTAATAGGTATAGGCATGACAACAACTTCAGAGTCAACGCTGTTAATAGCTCTTGCACCTACTATGGTTATAATAGAAACCGCTTTAATAAAGGGAGAACATCACAGCTGGAAGGTTAATGCAGCCATAGGAATCTGCTTCCTAGGAATTGCCACATCCATATTATTCGCCCCTAATTTTGAGCTGGGCGGAAGAGCCACAGGATATTTATTCCTAATTGCGGCAGTAATAGTGGGAGCATATTTCACAATCAGAGTTCAAGACGCCTACGTGGATTATACAACTATGGAGGTGACTGCTTGCATGTCTGTTTGCGGTGGAATATGGTTCAATGTGCTATCAATAATAAATGGTAATTTCATAGAAGATTGGACAGCTTTCTTTACTCACACTGAGAGCTTATGGTCCATAGGCTTCTTGGGTATATGCTGCTCATTCTTATGCTATTGGGGCTACAACGAGGTTCTGTCCAGACTGCCTCAGGGCATAGCTGTTGCTTTCCAAAACTCAGGAGTAACCATTGTGGGAGTATCCTCAGGTATTATTTTGGCAGGGGATCCTTTCGGCTGGTTTACTATCGTGGGATTGCTATTAATCATAGGTGGTGTATGCATTATTTCTATTGAAAGACAGAAAGAAATGTGATATAATTTTTGTGTAAAAGTGGGCAAAACCACTTGAATAAATGTTTACTTATTTTAATTAATTTAAGGAGATAAAAAAATTATGAGAGACGTAGTAATCGTAAGTGCTGTTAGAACTCCTATCGGTAAGTTCGGTGGTACACTAAAGTCAGTTTCAGCTAGAAAGCTTGGAACAATTGCTGTTAAGGAAGCTATCAAGAGAGCTGGAATTGATGCAGCAGAAATCGATGAAGTAGTATTAGGTTGCGTACTTCAAGGTGGTCTAGGACAAAACATCGCTAGACAAATCACTTTAGATGCTGGTATTCCTAAGGAAGTTCCTGCATTCACAATCAACAAGGTTTGTGGTTCAGGTCTTAGATCAGTTGAATTAGCAGCTCAAATCATTAAGGCTGGAGACGCTGATGTAGTAGTAGCTGGTGGTGCTGAAAGCATGTCAAATGCAGCTTATGCTATGCCTGCAGCTAGATGGGGAGCTAGAATGAACAACGGACAAATCGTTGATATGATGGTTAACGATGGTCTTTGGGACGCATTCAACAACTACCACATGGGTATCACTGCTGAAAACGTTGCTGAACAATGGGGATTAACTAGAGAAGAATTAGATGAATTCTCAGCAGAATCACAAAGAAGAGCTATTGCAGCAATCGAAGCAGGAAAATTCAAGGATGAAATCGTTCCAGTAGAAATCCCTCAAAAGAAGGGTGATCCAATCCTATTCGATACAGATGAAGGCCCAAGAGCATCCACAATGGAAGCTTTAGGAAAATTAAAGCCAGCATTCAAGTATCCTGATGGAACTCCTGGTAAGGTTGTTACAGCAGGTAACGCTTCAGGCTTAAACGATGCAGGTGTTGCTCTAATCGTTATGTCAGCAGAAAAGGCTGAAGAATTAGGATGCAAGCCACTTGCTAAGATCGTAAGCTATGCTTCAGCAGGTGTTGATCCTTCAATCATGGGTGTTGGACCTTGGCCAGCTTCAAAGAAGGCTATGGAAAAGGCTGGATTAACTATTGACGATATCGATTTAGTAGAAGCTAACGAAGCATTCGCTACTCAATCATTAGCAGTTAGAAAAGAATTAGGATTAGATCCTGAAAAGACTAACGTTAATGGTGGTGCTATCGCCCTTGGTCACCCAATCGGTGCATCAGGTGCTAGAATCTTAGTTACTCTATTATACGAAATGCAAAAGAGAGACGATGTTAAGAAGGGTCTTGCAACTCTTTGCATCGGTGGCGGTATGGGTACTTCCCTAATCGTTGAAAAGTGCTAGTATTTAGATAATTACGTATTTGCATATTTAGGGGCTCTGAAAAGAGCCCCTTTCTTTATTGTTTTTCTTCGCTTTTGTGATATAATAATCTTGCAGAGTGTCATTAATAGGAGGAAGAGTAATGAGACTTACTATTAAACAATTTAAAAGTAAAGAAAGCTTTGTAATAGACGCAGAAGCAGGGATTACACCTGAAATGATTTACAAAGAACATAAGGATTATTTCACATATCCTATCATTTGCTGTAAAGTAAACAACCACCTTAGAGATTTAACATTCCCAATCAAAGAGGATGCTCTTGTTGAGATGCTTGATGCTAGGGAGGACAATGCTAACAGAATAATGCAAGAATCTCTAAGTTTGATTTACATTAGAGCTTGCAAAAAGGTTTTAGGCGATGATGCTAGAATCAGTATTAGAAATATTCTAAGCGACAGCTTGTTTACTACTATTAAACCTTTTGCAGAGGTTACAGAAGAACAAGTAGCTGAAATCGAAAAGCTTATGCACGAGTACTGCGAAAACAAAACTCCTATTGAATACGAATTAATGCCTAGAGAAAAGGCTCTTGCTAAGCTTAAGGAAACTAATTATTTCTATGAAAAGATTAAGCTTTTAGAATATAACACAGACTTTAAGAATGTAGTATTTTATACTTTCGATGGATATACAGAACCATTCTACTTTTATATGGTTCCATCCGCAGATTATGTGAGCATGTTCGAGCTGAAGAAGTACAGACACGGAGTATTGCTTCGCTGTCCAAGAAGAACTAATCCAAATGAATTGCCACCTTTCGCAGAAGAACCTCATATGTATGAGACTTTTGGAACAGGCATAGTTTGGAGAAATAAGCTTGCCATTAAGTATGCGGGAGATCTTAACGAGGAAATCGTAAACGGAGATCCTAAGGAACTTATTATGGTTGCAGAGGCTTTGCAAGAAAAGAAGATTGTTGATATTGCCGATGAGGTCTATGAAAGAAAGTCAAAGGTTGTTTTGATTGCGGGTCCATCTTCTTCAGGCAAAACTTCTTTCGCAAAGAGACTTTGCGTTCAGCTTAGAGCTTTGGGCTTAAAGCCTATATATATGGGTACAGATGATTTCTTTAAGAACAGATATCTTATGCCTAAGGATGAAGAAGGGGAATACAACTTCGAGGATTTGGATGCCTTGGATGTGGATCTATTCAAGACTTGTATATCCGACTTGCTTGAGGGCAAGGAAGTTGACATGCCTAGATTTGATTTCATCACTGGCGTAAAAGTTTTCGGCGAGAAAAAGCTGAAGATAAAGTCAAATCAAATTCTCGTTATTGAGGGAATTCATGCTTTGAACGACGACCTTACAGGGGTAATTCCAAAGGATAAGAAATATAGAATCTATATCAGCCCACTAAGCTATATTAATGTGGACAAACATACACGTACTCAAGCGTCCAGTGCCAGAGTAATAAGACGTATTGTAAGAGATTACAAGACTCGTGGTTACAGCGCTAAGGAGACAATCAAAATCTGGCCAAAGGTAAGAGAAGCTGAAGCTAGGAACATTTTCCCTTATAGTGAAAACTGTGATATTATTTTCGACTCAGCTTTAATATATGAATTGCCTGTTTTAAAGAAGCATGCTATGCCGCTTCTTGAGACAATCAAGATTGAGGATGACGAATACTGCGAGGCTAGAGCTTTAATAAGAACATTAAAGTTTATAGAAGAAATACACGACGATACACCAGTTCCAAATGATTCTCTATTGAGAGAGTTCATCGGTGGAAGCGTTATCGTTTAGGAGGATTAATGGATAACAGAAGAATAGCAATTTTCGATTCTGGATTAGGTGGCTTAACAGTTGCTAAATATTTAGTTGAAAAAATGCCAAATGAGAAAATTATATATTTTGGCGATACGGCCAGAACACCTTATGGTTCCAAGGACGTAGAAACTATTAGAAAGTTCACAATACAAATATGTGACTTTTTGGTAGCCAACGATATCAAGATGTTAGTAATTGCGTGCAACACAATTAGTGCGACTTGCAAGGATATATTGAAAGAGAGATATCCTGATTTGCCAATCATCGATGTTATTTCACCAATGGCAGAAAGAGTTGCAAATGACTTTGCAGATGACAGCATAGGCGTTATTGCTACTAAGGTTACTGTTGGAAGCGGTGCTTATGAAAAGCAAATAAACGATCTTAGCCCAGACACAAAGGTAAACTCAATGGCATGTCCTCTATTTGTTCCTATGATTGAAGAGGGCGTAAGAGATAACAAGATATTAAATCCAACAATCAAATTCTATTTGGATAATTTCTTGTGGGACAACAAGGTTGACAGTTTGATCCTAGGATGTACCCATTATCCAATTATAGAGTCAAACATTAGACAGCTTTATCCAAGCTTGAAGGTTTTAAATCCTTCAAAGGAAACTGTTAAGAAGATACGCAGCTACCTGGAAGAACACGATATGAAGGCTGCAAGACCACCATATGAAAATATGTATTTTGCTAGCGATATGTCGGATTCTTTTATCAATATGATAGAAAATATTGACCCAAGTAGCCGTGCTAGATTCAAAAAATTCAGTGGTACGGTTTAGGAAACACCAACAAGCGTGTACAAGAGAGACAAGACAAAGGCATTGAAAAATGCCTTTTTTTAGTCCTAAAAAAGCTGAAAAATACGAAAAAACTTTAGGAAAAAATACTTGCATTTGAATCTATTATGTTATATACTAATAGAGCTTGCTTAAGGCGAAGAAGCGGGAAGTTGCAGTGCTATCTGGTAATTTCCGCTGAGCAAGTCCTTGCTAGACAAGGGCGAAAGGTGTTCGCCTGATTTTGATTTGCGTGTTTGACAAGGAAACACACAGGCGCGTGTACATAGTAAGCAAAATCGCTACACGCGTTGAAATATTAGGCATTAGAACCCCTAATACGAGCATAGCGAAAATCGTAATAAAACAGAAAGGAAGAAAAAAATGAGCGAATTACAAACAATCAAGATCAAATTGAGAGCTTATGACCATGCATTACTTGACAGCAGTGCTGCAAAGATTGTTGAACTAGTTAAGAAGACTGGTGCTGAAGTTTCAGGACCTATTCCTCTTCCAACAGAAAAGGAAGTAGTTACAATCATCAGAGCTGTACACAAGTACAAGGACAGCAGAGAACAATTTGAGCAAAGAACTCACAAGAGATTAATCGTTGTTTCAAACGCTACAGCAAAGACAACTGATGCTATCATCAAGTTCGAATTACCTGCAGGCGTTGGCGTAGAAATCTCAAACAAGTAAGTTAAAAAATCCTTAAACAAGGATAAACCCTTCCGAGGGTAAGAACACATGAGAGTGGGACGTTAAGCTGAAAGACTTAATCAAAGTTTAAGCAAGTATAGCTTGAAGCCAAAACCAGAGTGTTCCAATGCATTAAACAGGAGGAAAGATAATGAAAACAATTTTAGGAAAGAAAATCGGAATGACTCAGATTTTCACTGAAACAGGCGTTGTAGTTCCTGTAACAGTAATCCAAGCTGGTCCTGAAACTGTAACTCAAGTTAAGACAGTAGAAACTGACGGTTACAATGCAGTACAAGTTGGATTTGAAGATCAAAAGCCACAAAGAGTAAACAAGCCAATGACAGGCCACTTCGAAAAGGCTGGAGTAAGCCCTAAGAAGTATTTAGTAGAATTCAAGCCTGAAGATGGTGAAGCTTATGAAGTAGGACAAGTAATCACAGTTGCTGATTTCCAAGAAGGAATGAAGTTAGACATTACTGGTACTTCAAAGGGTAAGGGAACTCAAGGTAACATCAAGAGACATGGACACCACAGAGGCCCTATGACTCACGGTTCAAAGCACAAGAGATTAGCTGGTGCTTTAGCAGCTGGTACATACCCTTCAAGAGTATTCAAGGGTAACGCTGGTCCTGGTAGAACAGGTAGAGATACTGTTACAGTACAAAACGTAGTTTTAGTAAAAGTTATTGAAGATAGAAACCTTATGCTAGTAAAGGGTGCAGTTCCTGGAAAGAAACAAGGACTATTACGCATCCAATGCGCAGTTAAGGGACAATAGTAAGGAAGGAGGACGTACAAATGGCAACATTAAAGATGTTAGATATGGCTGGTAAGGAAGCTGGTAACATTAAGTTGGATGATGCAATCTTTGGAATCGAACCAAACGAAAACGCTGTTCACGAAGTTATCGTAAATTACCTTGCTAACCAAAGACAAGGCACTCAATCAGCTAAGACAAGAGCTGAAGTAAGAGGCGGTGGACGTAAGCCTTTCAGACAAAAGGGTACAGGTCGTCACAGACAAGGTAGCTCAACAGACCCTTCACAAATCGGTGGTGGTATCGTATTTGCACCAAAGCCAAGAAGCTACAGATATGCATTACCTAAGAAGCTAAAGAGATTAGCATTAAAGTCAGCTCTTTCAGCTAAGGTATTAGATAAAGAATTAATCGTATTAAAGGAATTAAAGTTTGACGCTCCAAAGACTAAGGAAATGATTAAGGTTCTTGAAAACGTTAAGGCTGAAAAGAAGGCTTTAATCGTTACAGCAGAAAAGGACTTAAACGTTGTTAAGTCAGCTTCAAACATTCCAGGAGTTAGAACTGCATTAGTAAACACTATGAACGTTTACGAAATCGTAAACCACGGCAGCCTAATTCTTACTGAAGAAGCAGTAAAGAAAATTGAGGAGGTGTACAAATAATGAGAACAGCATATGACATCATTAAAGAACCAGTTATCTCAGAATTGAGTATGGACGATGCAGCAAAGAGAAAGTACACTTTCAAAGTTGCAGTAGACGCAAACAAGATTGATGTAAAAAGAGCAGTTGAAGAAATCTTCGATGTAACTGTTGTAAAGGTAAACATCATGAACTATGACGGTAAACTTAAGAGAATGGGAAGAAACGAAGGTAAGACAGCAGCTTACAAGAAAGCTATCGTAACTATTTCAGAAGGTAGCAAGGAAATCGAATTCTTCCAAGGACTATAATAGGAGGTAGAAAGAATGGGAATTAAGAAATATAATCCAACTTCTCCTGGTCTTAGAGGCATGACAGTTTCAACTTTCGAAGAAATTACAACTGACAAGCCTGAAAAGTCATTAACAGTAACACTTAAAAAGCACGCTGGTAGAAATAACAGAGGTAAGATTACTGTAAGACATCAAGGCGGCGGCACAAGACCAAAGTACAGAATCATTGATTTCAAGAGAACTAAAGACGATATTCCAGCAACAGTTAAGACTATCGAATACGATCCTAACAGAACAGCTAATATCGCATTAATCGTATATGCAGACGGAACTAAGTCATACATCATCGCACCAAACAAGTTAAGCGTTGGAGATGTTTTATACTCAGGTCCTAAGGCAGATATCAAGGTTGGTAACGCACTACCAATCGCTAACATTCCAGTTGGTACAATCATTCACAATATTGAACTTCAACCAGGAAAGGGAGCACAATTAGTAAGATCAGCTGGTAACGGCGCTCAACTAATGGCTAAGGAAGATCAATATGCACAAGTAAGATTACCTTCCGGCGAAGTTAGAAAGGTAAGAATCGAATGCAGAGCAACAATTGGTGAAGTTGGTAATGCAGAACACCAAAACATCCAAATTGGTAAGGCTGGTAGAAAGAGACACATGGGCGTAAGACCTACAGTAAGAGGTTCAGTTATGAACCCTAACGATCACCCACATGGTGGTGGTGAAGGTAGAGCACCAGTTGGTAGAAAGAGCCCAGTTACTCCTTGGGGTAAGCCTGCTCTTGGATACAAGACAAGAAAGAAGAAGAAAGCTTCAAATAAACTAATCGTTAAGAGAAGAAACGAAAAATAATAGGAAGGAGCAAAATTAATGGGAAGATCACTTAAGAAAGGCCCTTTCGTCAACAAGAAATTATTAAAGGCAATTGAAGAAATGAACGCTAATAACGAAAAGAAAGTTATTAAGACTTGGTCAAGACCATCAACTATTTTCCCACAAATGGTTGGTCACACAATTGCAGTTCATGACGGAAGAAAGCACGTACCTGTATATATTACAGAAGATATGGTAGGTCATAGATTAGGAGAATTTGCTCCTACTAGAACTTACAGAGGACATGCTGCTGATAAGTCAACTAAGGCTAAATAAGAAAGGAGATATGAATTATGGAAGCAAAAGCAGTTGCAAAGTATGTAAGAATGTCTCCTATTAAGCTAAAGCCTGTTGCTGATTTAGTAAGAGGTAAGGACTTAACAGAAGCACTTACAATTTTAAAATTTACACCTGGTAAGGGTGCTGTATTAGTAGAAAAGGTTGTTGAATCAGCTGCAGCAAACGCTGAAAACAACTTTGACCTTGACAGAGACAACTTATTTGTTAAGGAAATTAAGATCAACCAAGGACCAACTATGAAGAGATGGAGAGCTGGTTCCCAAGGTAGAGCATCAATGATTTTAAAGAGATCAAGTCATATTGACGTGACTCTTGCAGAAAAGGAGGCATAACAAATGGGTCAAAAAGTAAGTCCACATGGATTAAGAGTTGGCGTTATCAAGGACTGGGATTCCAAATGGTATGCTGACAAGAAGGACTTCGGCGAATTCGTTGCTGAAGACAACAAGGTTAGAAACTTTGTAAAGAAGAAATTATATGTTGCAGGCGTTGCAAAGGTTCTTATTGAAAGAACAGGCGCTGATGCAATGAAGGTTATCGTACTTACAGCTAAGCCTGGTATGGTAATCGGAAGAGCCGGAGAAGGTATCGATGAATTAAAGGCTAGTCTAGCTAAGATGACTGGCAAGAAAGTTGAAATTTCAGTAGAAGAAGTTAGAAGAGCTGAATTAGACGCTACTTTAACTGCTGAAAGCATCGCTCAAGCTCTAGAAAGACGTGTTTCATTCAGAAGAGCAATGAAGCAAGCAATCCAAAGAACTATGAAGTCAGGCGCTAAGGGAATCAAGGTTCTAGTAAGCGGAAGACTTGGTGGTGCTGAAATTGCTAGATCAGAAAAGTACAGTGAAGGTAATGTTCCTCTACATACTATTAGAGCTGATATCGACTATGGTTTTGCAGAAGCAGATACAACTTACGGTAAGTTAGGTATCAAGGTATGGATCAACCATGGTGAAGTACTTGATAAGGGATTAAAGAGCCCTATCAGAGAAGAAAAGCAAGACAAGAAGAACGGTCAAAAGAGAAGAAACGATCGTAGAAACAACAACCGTGGTGACAGAAGAAACAACAGAAGAGACGAAAAGGTTGAAACTGTTAAAGCTGTAAATCCTAGAGTTAGAAAGACTCCAAAGGTAGAACCACAAGTTGAAGCTCCTGTAGTAGAAGCTACAGAAACTGTAGAAACTGAAGCATAGAAATATAGAAAGGAGGAACTTACCATGTTAATGCCAAAGCGCGTTAAGCACAGAAAAGTTCACAGAGGTAGAATGAAGGGCATCGCTACTAAGGGTAACACTATCGCTTACGGCGAATATGCCATTGTTGCACAAGAGTGCGGCTGGATCACTTCTAACCAAATCGAAGCAGCCAGAGTTGCTATGACAAGATCTGTTAAAAGAGGTGGTAAAGTATACATCAAAATTTTCCCACATAAGTCAGTAACATCAAAACCTATTGGAGTTCGTATGGGTTCCGGTAAAGGTGCTCCTGACCATTGGGTAGCAGTAGTAAAGCCTGGTAGAGTAATGTTCGAAATGGGCGGAGTTACTGAAGCACAAGCAAGAGAAGCTATGAGATTAGCTATGCATAAACTTCCAATCAAGACAAAGTTTGCTATGAAGGCAGATTTAGAAAAGGGTGGTGAAGCATAATGGAATTAAATAAGATGAGAGAACTTAATGTAATCGAATTACAAACAGAGTTAGAAAAGAGCAAGAAAGAGCTTTTCAACTTAAGATTCCAACATGTAACAGGACAACTTGAAAACCCTGTAAAGATGAAGGAAGTTAAGAAGGAAATAGCTAGAATAAAGACAGTCATCAGAGAAAAGGAAATGGCTGAAGCTTAGTCGGAAGGAGGATGTGAATTATGGCAACTGAAAGAAATTTAAGAAAAACAAAAGTTGGCTATGTAACTAGCGACAAAATGGATAAAACTGTTGTAGTTTCAATCGAAGACTTCGTAAGACATTCTCTATACGGCAAGGCTGTAAAGAGAACTAAGAAAGTAAAAGTTCACGATGAAAACAACGAATGCCAAGTAGGCGATAAGATTAGAATTATGGAAACAAGACCTCTATCAAAGGACAAGAGATGGAGACTTGTTGAAATCGTAGAAAAGGTTAAGTAAGGAGGCACCGAACAATGATTCAAACTGAAACTAGATTAAAGGTTGCAGACAATTCAGGTGCAAAAGAATTACTTTGCATTAGAATTCTAGGCGGTACAGGTAGACAATATGCAAATATTGGAGACATCATTGTATGCGCTGTAAAGGATGCAACTCCTGGCGGCACTGTTAAAAAGGGTGACGTAGTTAGAGCTGTTGTAGTTAGATCAAAGAAGGGTGCCAGAAGAGAAGATGGCAGCTACGTTAAGTTTGACCAAAACGCAGCAGTAATCATTAAGAGTAAGGAAGACCACAACCCAGTAGGTACTCGTATCTTTGGTGCAGTGGCTAGAGAATTAAGAGATAAGGGCTTTATGAAGATTGTTTCATTAGCACCTGAAGTTTTATAGGAGGTAATTAAGAATGCTTATTAAGAAAAATGATACAGTAGTCGTAATTACTGGTAAAGACAAGGGTAAACAAGGTAAAGTCCTTAGCGTAAACCCAAAGAAAAACACAGTTGTAGTTGAAGGTGTAAACATGCAAACAAAGCACCAAAAGCAAACTAGAACTGCGCAATCAGAAATCAAGCACATTGAAGGCCCAATCAACGCATCAAACGTTATGTTATACGATGCAAAGGCTAAGCAAGGTGTAAGAGTAAAGTATGACACTGATAAGAATGGTAAAAAAGTAAGAGTTTCTGTTAAGACAGGAAACGTACTAGACTAGGAAAGGAGGAGACGATTTTGACAGCTAGATTAAGAGAAGCTTATAAGAATGAAGTTTTTAAGGCTTTACAAGATAAGTTCGGATATAAAAATCCTATGGAAGTTCCAAAGCTAACAAAGATCACTATCAATATGGGTCTTGGTGAAGCTAAGGACAACGCAAAGGTTATGGAATCTGCAGTTAAGGAATTAGCATTGATTTCAGGACAAGCTCCAGTAATCACAAAGGCAAAGAAGTCAATTGCCAACTTCAAAGTTAGACAAGGTATGTCAGTTGGATGTAAGGTTACATTAAGAGGAGATAACATGTTCGTTTTCGCTGATAAGTTCTTCAATGTCGCTCTTCCAAGAGTTAGAGACTTCAAAGGCGTAAGCGCAAATTCATTTGATGGTAGAGGAAACTACTCAATGGGAATCAAGGAACAATTAATCTTCCCAGAAATCAGCTATGATGAAGTTGATGCAATTAGAGGTATGAACATAGTATTTACAACTACTGCTAAAACTGACGAAGAAGCAAAGGCTCTTCTAGAAGCTTTAGGCATGCCGTTCGAGAAGTAAGGAGGATTAACATGGCAAAGAAATCCCTAAAAGTAAAGCAACAAAGAAAACCAAAATTTTCAACAAGAGCATATACAAGATGTAAGGTTTGTGGAAGACCACACTCAGTATTAAGAAAATATGGTATATGCAGAATTTGTTTTAGAGAACTTGCTTACAAAGGTGAAATTCCTGGTGTTAGAAAAGCAAGTTGGTAGACTGGTGAAAGGAGAAATACTGTAATGACAATGACAGATCCTATAGCAGATATGCTAACAAGAATCAGAAATGCCAATACTGTAGGTCACGAAACTGTTGATATCCCTGCATCAAAAATGAAGAAAGCAATTGCGGAAATCTTAACAGAAGAGGGCTACATTAAAGGCTTTGATCTTATAGAAGATAATGCACAAGGAGTAATCAGAGTACAAATGAAGTACGGTGCAAAAAAGGAAAGAGTTATTACTGGAATCAAGAAGATTTCAAAGCCTGGTCTAAAAGTATATGCCAAGGCTGGTGAAATTCCAAAGGTTCTAGGAGGACTTGGAATCGCTATTATTTCAACTTCAAAGGGAGTAATCAGCGACAAGGAAGCTAGAAAAGCAAATGTTGGTGGCGAAGTAATTTGCTACGTTTGGTAGGAGGTAATTAAATGTCAAGAATAGGTAACAAACCTGTTGTAGTTCCTGCTGGCGTAGAAATAACAGTTAACGGAAATCTAGTAACTGTTAAGGGCCCAAAGGGTGAATTACAACAAGAAATCAACGAAAACATTAGCGTTAAGGTAGAAGACGGACAAGTTGTTGTAGAAAGAGCTTCAAACGAAAGAGAAGACAGATCACAACATGGTCTTGTTAGAACTTTAATCAATAATATGGTAATCGGAGTTTCTGAAGGATATGCTAAGAAGCTTGAAATCAACGGCGTAGGTTACAAGGTTGAAAAGAAGGGCAAAGTATTAGTATTAAACCTAGGATTCTCACATCCAATTGAAATGGAAGACCCAGAAGGAATCACAACAGAATGTCCTTCCGCAACAGAAATCGTTGTTAAGGGTTCTGATAAAGCGCTTGTTGGAAATTATGCGGCAAACATTCGTAAGTGGAGAAAACCTGAACCATATAAGGGCAAGGGTATCAAGTACGAAGGCGAATATATCCGCAGAAAAGAAGGCAAGACTGGAGCTAAGTAGGAAGGAGTATAGAAAATGGCAAAAGATTCAAGAAACGATCAACGTCTTAAGAGACATAAAAGAGTTAGAAAGAACCTTTCTGGCACTCCTGAAATGCCTAGACTTTGCGTTTACAGATCAAATAAGAACATTTCATGTCAAATTATTGATGACGTAAACAAAGTGACTTTAGTTAGCGCTTCAACTTTAGACAAGGAACTAAAGGCTGAAATCACAAACGGTGGTAACAAGGAAGCAGCTAAGAAGGTCGGAGAAGCTATTGCAAAGAGAGCACTTGCAAAGGGAATCGAAGTGGTTTGCTTTGACAGAGGCGGATTCTTATACCACGGAAGAGTGGCTGAATTAGCTGAAGGAGCTCGTGAAGGCGGATTAAAATTCTAACAGGAGGAGATAAGGAATGCGTAATTTAATCGATGCATCCAAGCTTGATTTAACAACAACTATCGTTAACATCAGAAGAGTTGCTAAAACCGTTAAAGGTGGTAGAAACATGAAGTTTAGCGTAACAGTTGTAGTAGGAGATCAAAATGGTTATGTAGGTGTAGGCCTAGGTAAAGCTGTAGAAATCCCTGAAGCTGTTAGAAAAGCTGAAGAAGATGCTAAGAAGAATATGATATATGTTCAAACTGTTGGAACTACAGTACAACACAAGAACATTGGAGAATTCGGTGCTGCAAGAGTATTAATTATGCCTGCTGCACAAGGTACTGGAGTTATCGCAGGTTCATCAGTACGTACAGTACTAGAAGCTGCTGGTATCAAGGACGTTAGAGCTAAATCAATCGGTTCAAGCAATATTGGTAACATTGCCATGGCAACTTTAGAAGGACTAAAGACAATGATGACTTTAGAAAAGGTTGCTGAATTAAGAGGCAAGACACCAGAAGAAATTCTAGGTTAGGAGGTAAGCGAAATGGCTAATAAAATGGTTAAAGTAACTTTAACAAAGAGCACTATCGGCGCTTCCCCTAAGCAAAAGAAGGTTGTTGAAGCGTTGGGACTTAAGAAGATGCAAAAATCCGTTGAGTTAATCGATAACGAAGCAACTCGCGGAGCTATTGCAAAGGTAGCGCATCTTGTAACTGTAGAAGAACTATAGGAGGTGCACTTACATGAAAATTCAAGAATTACATGCACCAGAAGGTGCAAAGAAGTCACGTAAGAGAAGAGGTAGAGGTACAGCTACAGGTCAAGGTAAGACTTCCGGTAGAGGTATGAACGGCCAAAAATCAAGAAGTGGCGGTGGCGTTAGACTAGGCTTTGAAGGTGGTCAAATGCCATTATACAGAAGACTTCCAAAGAGAGGTTTCACTAACATTTTCGGAACTGACTACACACCAGTAAACGTTCAAGTTTTAAACAGATTTGAAGACGGTGCTGAAGTAACTCAAGCAGTTCTAGAAGAATTAGGAGTAGTTAAGCAAGTTAAAGACGGTATCAAGATTCTTGGTAACGGTGAGCTTACAAAGAAGTTAACAGTTAAGGCTAATGCGTTTAGCAAGACTGCAGTTGAAAAGATAGAAGCAGCTGGAGGAAAGGCTGAGGTGATCTAATATGGATATGATTAGAACAGTTGGGAAGGCATTCAAAATCCCAGAAATGAGATTTAAGATGATTTTCACTTTGCTAATGCTATTAGTGTTTAGAATCGGCTCTAACATTCCTGTCCCAGGAATTAACAGAGAAACATTATCACAAGTATTTACAGGTGATACAGGACTGTTTGACTTATTTGATCTATTTTCAGGCGGTTCATTTAGTAACTTTACAATATTTGCACTAAGTATTACACCATATGTTACAGCATCAATCATCGTGCAATTATTGACAGTTGCATTCCCTTATTTCCAAAACCTTGCAAAGGAAGGAAATGAAGGAAGAAAGAAAATGGCGTCAATTACTCGTTATATGACAGTTGGTTTAGCATTTATTCAAGCAATTGGTTTGACTGTTGGTTTGTTCAGAAGTGCAATCATTGATCAATCAGCATTCTCAATCATTGTTATCATATTAATACTATCCGCTGGTACTGCTTTCCTAATGTGGTTAGGCGAGCAAATTAACGAAAAGGGTGTTGGTAATGGTATTTCAATTATTATCTTCGCAGGTATTATTGCAAGAGTTCCTTCTGGTATTCGTTCAATCATTACAAGCTACTCAGAAGGCGACATCAGCATTGTTACATTAATTCTATTTGTAATCTTTGCTGTAGCAGTAATCGTAGGTATTATTGAAATTCAACAAGGTACAAGAAGAATTCCTGTTCAATACGCTAAGCGTGTTGTTGGTAGAAAGATGTATGGCGGTCAAGCTACACACATTCCACTAAAGGTTAACCAAGCAGGAGTTATTCCAGTTATCTTTGCTTTATCATTGTTACAATTCCCACTAACAATTACTTACTTCTTACAAAGCAACAGTGATTTCACTGCCTTTGTAAACAAGTACTTATCAGTTGGTGGTTCACCAGGAGTTTGGATCTATTCAATTTTGAATATCATCCTAATCCTATTCTTCACTTATTTCTACACAACAATTACATTCAATCCTGTTGAAGTAGCAAATAACATGAAGGCAAACGGTGGATTCATTCCAGGTATCAGACCAGGAAAAGCTACAGTTGAATATTTAACTAAGGTAATGAACAGAATTTGCTTGGTTGGAGGTATCTTCCTTGCAATCGTTGCAACACTTCCAACATTACTAAGTGGTTTAACTGCAATTGACGTTAGATTCGGTGGTACTTCACTACTTATCGTAGTCGGTGTAGCACTTGACACAATGAAGCAAATTGAAAGCCAAATGATGATGAGAAACTATAAAGGTTTCCTTAAGTAATTAGGTTAGGAGCAAATATGTTAAGAACAATTTTGTTAGGACCTCCAGGAGCTGGAAAGGGTACTCAAGCAGCAAAAATTGTTGAAAAGTACAATGTTCCACACATTTCAACTGGAGACATATTCAGAGAGAATATTAAAAACGGAACTGAGCTTGGTAAAAAGGCTCAAGAATACATGAACAAAGGCGAGTTAGTTCCTGATGATTTGGTATGTGAAATCGCTACAGACAGATTATTAAAGGATGACTGCAAAAATGGATTCTTGCTAGATGGTTTTCCAAGAACAGTTTATCAAGCAGTAAAGCTTGACGAGTTCCTTAGATCACACGATATGAAATTAGATGTTGTATTCAATATCGCTGTTGATAAGGAAATCTTAATTGAAAGATTAACTGGTAGAAGAGTATGTAAGGCTTGCGGAGCTAGCTTCCACGTTGTAAACATTCCTCCTAAGAAGGAAGGCATTTGCGACGTATGTGGCGGCGAATTAATCCAAAGAGCTGATGACACTCTTGAAACTGTTGAAAACAGAATTAATGTTTACGAAAATGAAACAAAGCCTTTAATTGATTACTATGAAGAGGCTGGAAACATTGCAAACATTAACGGTGCAGAAGAATTAGATGTAGTATTTGCAAACATTGTAAAAGCTATTGGCTAGTATATTCAGGAGCAGAAATGATAGTCATTAAATCAGAGCATGAAATTGAATTAATGAGACAAGCCGGTAAGGTATGTGCAGAAATCTTTGAAGGATTAAACACTATCATCAAACCGGGAATTTCCACAAAGGACATTGATCATTATGTGGAAAGCACTTGCAAAAAACATAATATGATTCCTGCCGAAAAAGGATATTGTGGCTATCCTGCCAGCGCCTGCACTTCAGTTAATGAAGAGGTAGTGCATGGTATACCAAATGCCAAGAGAATTCTTAGAGATGGTGACATAGTAAGTGTTGATATAGTTGTTGAAAATCAAGGCTTAATGGCAGACGCTTGTAGAACATACGGCGTAGGTCAAATATCCCAAGAACATCAACATTTAATCGATACTGCTAAGGAAGCCTTCTTTGCAGGACTTAAAGAGTGTAAAGCGGGAAATAGACTTTTGCAGGTTTCAAAGTCAGTACAAAATAAGGTTGAAGGTGAAGGCTTTAATGTAATTAGAGACTACACTGGACACGGTATTGGCAGAGACATGCATGAGGATCCACCTGTTTTCCACTATGTACCTGATAGCAGGTATGAAAGAGTTCCAAATCCGCGTCTTCAAAAGGGTATGGCACTATGTGTTGAACCTATGATTTGTGAAGGCGATTGGGAAGTGGACGTTCTGCTTGACGATTGGACAGCGGTAACATGTGATGGTGGCTGGGCTGCTCATTATGAAAATACTATCATTATTACTGACGGGGAACCTGAAGTAATAACACTGTAAGAAAGAGGAGATGTAATATGGCGAAAAAAGACGTCATCGAAGCAATGGGAACTGTAATCGATGCTCAACCTAACGCAATCTTCAAGGTTCAGTTGGAAAACGGTTTCGAGGTGCTTGCACACATTTCAGGTAAGATAAGAATGAACTACATAAGAATTTTACCTGGGGATAAGGTAAAGGTTGAACTTTCACCTTATGACCTACAAAAGGGTAGAATTACATGGAGAGAGAAAGGCTAAAAAGCCTAGTTAAGGAGGAAAAATGAAAGTTAGAGCTTCCGTAAAACCTATCTGTGAAAAGTGCAAGGTAATTAAGAGAAATGGCAAAGTAATGGTCATTTGCGAAAACCCAAAGCACAAACAAAGACAAGGTTAATTAAAAGTTATTAAAAGCCGCTTGGAAGGCTAGGCTCCAAGCACAAAAGGCTTATGTTTATTATGGTGATCCTGTCTATATCGCTCCTAGGTTATGCGATGGTAAGATAGGGGAAGGAGAAAAAGTATGGCTCGTATTGCTGGTGTAGACTTACCCAGAGACAAAAGAGTAGAAATCGGTCTTACTTATATTTATGGTATTGGAAGACCAACTGCAAACGCAATCCTTGAAAAAGCAGGTGTAAACCCTGACACAAGAGTAAAGGATTTAACTGAAGATGAAGCTGGTAAAATCAGAAAGATTATCGATGCTGAATACATGGTAGAAGGTGATCTTAGAAGAGAAGTTTCATTAAACATCAAGAGATTAATGGAAATCGGTTCTTATAGAGGAATCAGACACAGAAGAGGTCTTCCTGTTAGAGGTCAAAAGACTAAGACAAATGCTAGAACTCGTAAGGGTCCAAAGAGAACTGTAGCAAGAAAGAAGAAGTAAGGAGGTAGATGACGATGGCTAAACAAGTTAAGAAACAAGTTAGAAAAAAGAAAAGAGAACGTAAGAACATCGAAAAGGGTCAAGCACATATCCAATCTACTTTCAACAATACTTTAGTTACTTTAACAGATATGAGCGGTAACGCACTTTCATGGTGCAGTGCTGGTTCCCTAGGATTCAAGGGTTCAAAGAAGTCAACTCCTTTTGCAGCTCAAATGGCAGCTCAAGAAGCTTGCAATGGCGCAAAGGAATACGGATTAAAGTCAGTAGAAGTTTATGTAAAGGGACCTGGTGCAGGCAGAGAAGCTGCTATCAGAGCATTAGCTGCTGAAGGTCTTCAAATCACAATGATTAAAGATATCACACCAATTCCACATAACGGATGCAGACCACCAAAGAGAAGAAGAGTTTAATTGAAAGGAGGAGTAATTTAATGTCAAGATATACAGATGCAAACTGCAGACTATGCAGAAGAGAAGGACAAAAGCTTTTCTTGAAGGGCGAAAGATGTTATTGCTCAAAGTGTGCGTTAGAAAGAAGAAATTACGCTCCTGGCCAACACGGACAAGCTAGAAAGAAGCAATCCGAGTATGGTATTCAATTAAGAGAAAAGCAAAAAGCTAAGAGATTTTACGGAGTTCAAGAAACTCAATTTAGAAACCTATTTGACAAGGCTTCAAGAAAGCAAGGTATGACAGGTGAAAACTTACTTGTTTTACTAGAAACTAGATTAGATAATGTAGTATTCAGATTAGGTTTTGCTGCTTCAAGAAAGGAAGCAAGACAATTGGTAACTCACGGTCACTTCACATTAAATGGAAAGAAAGCAGATATTCCATCAATGGAAGTTAAGGCTGGCGACGTTATCGCAGTTAAGGAAAAGAGCAAATCATCTCCTAAGTTCAAGGAAATTAGAGATATGCAAATCACAGTTCCTTCATGGATGACTGTTGATACTGATAAGCTTGAAGGTAAAGTTGTTGTTTTACCTAAGAGAGAAGATATCGATACTCCAATCGCTGAACACTTAATCGTCGAATTATATTCCAAGTAGTAGCGTAGCGTGTTAGTTATAGTTATTGGTTTGGAATGAAAGAGAGGTTTTTATGAGCACAGTATATTTCAAAGAACCTAAGATTGTTGAAAAAGAAACAAGTTTTGAGGCTTCAAAGTATGGTAAAGTTGTTATCGGAGGCTTAGAAAGAGGTTATGGTACAACTTTAGGAAATGCTATGAGAAGAGTTTTACTATTCTCATTACCAGGAGCTGCTGTAACAGGAATCAAAGTTGAGGGAGTTCACCACGAATTTGAAACTGTTCCAGGCGTAAAAGAAGACTTATCTGAAATAATCTTAAATTTAAAGAGAGTTGCAGCAAAGACAATTCTTGAAGAAAATTTTAACGACGATGAAATGGTAATTGCACAAATCAGCAAGACTGGTACTGCCGATGCAGCTGATAACGAAGTTACAGCAGGCGACATTACTGGTAACATCGAAATCTGCAATCCAGAACTACACATTGCCACTTTGGAAGAAGGCATGTCATTAGATATGTATATCGCTTTCAACACTGGCAGAGGATATGTTCCTGCTTCAGATAACGATAATCAAGCATTAGAAAATGTTCTTGGTGTTGGTGCAATCGCAGTAGATTCAATCTACACACCAGTTGAAAAGGTTAACTACACAGTTGAAACTGATCGTCAACAAGACGACATGACTGGTGAAAAGCTTATCCTAGAGGTATGGACTGATGGTTCAATCGAACCTAGCGACGCAATTTCAAAGGGCGCAAAGGTTCTATCAGAACACTTAGCAGTTTTCATGTCACTTAAGGATGTAGATGAATTCAATGTTATGAAGGCCGCAGAAGTTGATAAGGAAGAAAACGATTCACTAGATATGCTAGTTGATGAAGTTGATTTCTCAAAGCGTGTTAAGTCATGCTTAGCTCAAAACGGCATCGTAAGACTTGGAGAATTAGTTGAAAAGAGTGAAGCTGAATTATCAAGCTTCAGAAATTTCGGCGATACTTCACTTAGAGATGTAAGAGAAAGACTTGCAGAGTTAGGTCTATCCCTTAGATCAGATGAAGAATAATTTTTTGAACTAGAAATACACATTTTGTGGAAAGGAGTATAGATATGCAAAAAGGCTATAGAAAGCTAGGCAGACCTACAGCTCACAGAAAAGCTATGCTTAGAAACTTAGTTACAGATCTTTTCAAGTATGAAAGAATCCAAACTACAGACATGAGAGCAAAAGAAGCTAGAAGAGTAGCTGAAAAGATGATCACACTTGCAAAGCGTGGCGATCTTCACGCTAGAAGACAAGTTTTAGCATATGTTTATGACGAAGACGTTGTAACTAAATTGTTCGACGAAATCGCTCCTAAGTATGCTGATAGACAAGGTGGATACACAAGAATTTTGAAGTTAGGACCTCGTCAAGGTGACAATGCCGAAGCTGTATTCTTAGAATTAGTATAATAAATTATACAAATATTAGGCGGTAGAATTAATTTCTGCCGCTTTTTTTATTTCTTCACGGATTTTCGGGGGTGTGCGGAAGATTTTTCATCTGCTCGACGAAGTTTCAATGGTTTCAGGCGTCGGAGATGA
>JAKSSL010000013.1 GCA_024403115.1 Clostridia bacterium | reverse complement strand
ATTTTTCATCTCCGACGGCTGAAACCGTTGAAACTTCGTCGGCCAGATGAAAAATGCTCCCCATTCTCACTACCAATCCCCCGAAAACCGTAAACAACATAAAAAAATGCCGAATTTTCGGCATTTTTTCACATCTAATATGCAGGGCTTTTTACTCCTCAGCCATTTCTTTCAGCTTGGACAAGCAATAATACACATTGCTGTTATCAAAGCCCCTGGAAATGAGTTTTCTTCCAACTTTAGCCCTCATTTTTTCATCTATTTGATCGGCGCCAAGGCCTCGCACCATTTCTTGGGCAAGCTCCAAAGCCATGGCTCTTTCGTCAATGTTTTCGCCCTCAAAGCTATCCATAAACTGATAATAGGCATCCTCTATAACAAAGCTGTCCACGCCCTTTTGACGCAGGTAGTTCACAGTTCTCCTCTTGCCACGATTTTTCCCGTACTCGTTGCGAAAAACCTCGTAAGCATAGCGCTCATCGTCAAGAAAACCCTTGTCAATAAGCCAAGCGACAGCTTCCTCGGCCTCCGCCTCCTCATATTCCTTTTTCAACAGATATTCACGCACTTGATGAATGCTCTTGTCGCCCATTCCCAGGTACCACAGAGCCTTGTCCCTTGCGCTCATTTTCTCCTTAGTCATCTTCTTCTCCTGTGGCAAAAGCCATGTACAAGCCCTTATCTTCATAGCTTTTGACTACTTCTGCTCGCCCGCTCACGGAAAACAAAACGCCTCTTCCCGTCATCTTTCCATAAGCTTCCTTGGAAACCCAAGCTCTGTAGAACTCGGCCTCGCTGCTAATACTAGTTTCTTTGATAAACCTTTTAGCAAGAGCTTCCCAGTTTCTGTGTTTTGCCAGTTCTATATCTATTCCGCAAGGCTTGTCGCTTACCATCAAAGCCAGATATCCACCGCTGTGGCTCACACTAAAATGGTAGGTCTTCGCGAAATCCGGTTTACCGCTTTGTGAAATCACAATTTCCGGCATAAAAAGGCCCAATTCTTCCATAAACTGAGCAAGGGGTTCTTGCCAATCTTTACCTGCTTGTAAAACTTTAATTTCTAACATGATTTTGCACCTTGTAAAGCTTTGCATATATGCCATCCAAGGCTAGTAGTTCCTCGTGATTGCCCATCTCTTGAATAGCACCATCTTCGATAACTATTATTCTGCTAGCATTCTTAATTGTTGAAAGTCTGTGAGCTATTACCAAAGTTGTTCTACCAACTGAAAGATTATCAAATGCTCTTTGAATCTTGGCTTCTGTAACAGAATCCAAAGCGCTGGTAGCCTCGTCCAATATTAGTATTGGTGGGTTCTTCAATATGGTTCTAGCTATTGCCACTCTCTGCTTTTGACCGCCTGAAAGTAGAGTTCCTCTTTGACCTACATAGGTTTCAAAGCCCTCTGGCATATTCATTATATCATCATAAAGCTCCGCTTTCTTAGCCGCATCGATGACCTCTTCATCGCTGGCTCCAGGTCTTCCATAGCGAATATTTTCCATTATTGTGTCTGCAAATAGGAAAACATCCTGTTGAACGATTCCAATATTATCGCGAAGGGATTCAAGATCTACATCTCTAATGTCCAGGCCGTCTATCTTGATGGCACCGCTGGAGACATCGTAGAATCTTGGAATCAGATGGCACAAAGTAGTCTTGCCGCCACCACTGGATCCAACAATGGCAATGGTTTCTCCCTTGTCCACGTGAAGATTGATTCCCCTTAATATCTCGTTATCATCCTTGTATGAGAAGTGAACGTTCTCAATATCCAAATCTTCCAACTTGTCGTTGTGAAGCTTTACAGCATTTTCTTTTACAGTAATCGAAGGCTCTGTTCTCATCAGCTCGACGAAACGAATCAAACCAGCCGAACCGCTTACAAACAATTCTGCGAAGTTGGCCAGCTTTCTAATAGGGCTGATAAATGTGGAAATATATAGGCTGAAAGTGATCAGATCTATATAGTTAAGCTTGTCGCCCATGATCAGGTAACCGCCTACAGCTATTACTGCCACTTGAAGTAGGCAAACGAAGAATTCCTGGCCTGCAAAGAACAAGCCCATTTGCTTGTAGAAATTGTCCTTGGAATGCTTGTATCTGTCGTTGGCCTCATTGAATTTGTTGAAATCCATGTCCTCGTTGACAAAAGCCTGAGATGTTTTCATACCCGACAAACCCGATTCAATTTCTCCGTTAATGTCCGCCATTTTCTCCTTAACTTTTCTGGAAGCGTCCATCATATTTCTACGTTGGGACATTACCACCAAAACAAGTACAGGTATGATAAGGGCAACTACTAGAGCCAATCTCCACTCAATGGAAAACATTATTGCCAAAGCTCCAATGATTGTTACCACTGAAATCAACAAATCCTCAGGACCGTGGTGAGCAAGCTCTGTAATTTCAAACAAATCTCCTGTAAGGCGGTTCATCAACTGTCCTACGATATTGTTGTCATAGAACTCAAAGCCCAGCCTTTGGAAATGGCTGAAAAGATCTCTTCTAATGTCGGCTTCTACACGAATACCAAACATATGGCCTATGTAAGTTACCACAAATTGCAAGAAGGCCTTCAAAGCAAAGGCGATTACAACTATGGCCATAACCGTAAAGAAAGTCTGGTAAAGTTTGTTGGGTAAAAGCTCATACATTGACAGTCTTGATATATATGGGAAAGCAATATCAATGCCTGCAATTACAACTGCGCACAACATGTCCAAAATGAACAAGCCCTTGTGCCTTCCAAAATACATCAAGAAGATTTTTAATGGGTTCTTGCTAAAATCTTTAGTTTTTTCTCTTCTTTCTACGTCCATTTTTACCTCTATGCATCATAGAATCCTAGGATTCCAATTCCTATTAAGGCTATAAATATTATTACATATCTTCCAGGGCTCAGCTTTTCCTTAAGGAATACATGGCCCCAGATTACTGAAATCAAACAATATGAAGCTATCATTGGTGCCGATAAAGCCAAATGCTCAGTATCTGAAATGGCATAAATATACGCGAATTGCCCCGCTGTTTCGCAAATGGCGCCTAGGAACTTTGGCCCTTCCTCTCGTGGCAGGTATGACTCATGTTTGACGAATTTTACGTATATAAAAGCTACTATTCCGAAGATTAGGAAGGTAAACTCGTAAGCGGCATTGGCCGAATCCTCATCCAGCTTTTGCAAAACTATGCCGTCTCCAAAAGTTCCCAAAGCATCTAGAATTGCATAAGCTATTGGCAAAGCCAGTGCCATGAAAGTCTTCTTGTACTGGCGGGATGCTTGTGCCTGTCTGATCTGTCTTGATTCCTCATCCTCAATTACTTCTACCACGCCAAGGGCAATTACGCTTAGACATACCACGGCGATTGCCACTATTTGAATGGTTTTGAGTTCATCTGTAAAGCCAAAAGCAAAACACAGTATGGCTACCAAAGCTCCTGAAGAATTGCAAATAGGCGATGATATGGCTAGTTCAATATATCTAAGTCCTAAATATCCCAAAGTCATAGAAGCTATGTACAAAATTGAGACAGGCATATATTGAAAGACTACTTCCAGGTTAAATTCTATTCCATTAAAAAAGACTTCATACGCTGCATGAAGTCCCATTACTATTCCTACTGCCGTTACCATCTTAAGATGGGAGTATTTATCTCTTTCACCTTGGCAAGCGATTTTAGAAAATAGGTCAGAACCACTCCAGCATAACATTGCTATTAGCGATAATACAAACCACATATTATTCTAAATACCTTTCAAATACTCAATCTCATCGGGCCTTAGTTTTCTATAGTGTCCGAGAGAAAGCTTACCTATTTTAATATTTCCTATTGCTATACGTTCTAATTCTTGTACAGGGTTTCCTACGGCTTTAAACATTTTACGCACTTGGCGATTCTTCCCCTCCATAATGGAGATTTCAACCACTGTACTGTTTTGTAATTTTTTTACTACTTTTACTTTTGCAGGAGCTGTAATATATCCGCCAATGTCCACGCCTCTTTCTAACTTGGCTAGCTTTTTCATAGTAAGCTCGCCAGAAATCAAGGCTCTGTAAGTCTTGTAAAGATTGTGTTTAGGATGGCTGACCTTGTATGACAAATCTCCATCATTGGTCATTATGATTATCCCTGAAGTGTTCATATCCAGTCTTCCTACAGGGAACACCCTTTGATCCACATCCTCCATTAAATCCAATATGATAGGGCGGTCGCTTTGGTCCTTGGCTGTTGTCACGTAGCCTGTTGGCTTGTTAAGCAAATAGTAAACCTTTTCAGCTTCCAGTTTGACGATTTTGCCATCAACTTCTACAAGGTCATCCTCTTTGCAATCATAACCTGGTTCAGTCAAAACTGCGCCGTTGACTTTCACCTTGCCCTGAAGGATTAGCTCATCAGCCTTGCGCCTGCTTGTTATTCCACTTTGTGCAATAAATTTATTAATTCTCATCTAGATTTCGTTATCAAAAAAACTTGTTTGACCTTCAATTAAATCATCGTCGTGGGCGCTGGAAATGTCCAGGCTAAGATCTTCAATTTCAGGCAAATCCTTTAAGCTTGTAAAGCCAAACTTTTTAAGGAACTCATCAGTAGTTCCAAATAGAATTGGACGTCCGATCGCTTCTGATCTTCCCTTTTCTTCGATTAATCCTTTATCTCTTAAACCATCGATGGTTCTTTCGCTTTTAACTCCACGAATGCTCTCGATTTCAGCACGTGTTACAGGTTGCTTGTAGGCAACGATGGCAAGCACTTCCAAAGCTGATTGTGACAAACGTTTAAGCTTAACTGGAGTGCACATTTCCTTAATATATCCGCTGTTAAACTCAGGTGTAACAAATTGAAAAGCTTTGTTCACTTCCCTGATTCTAAGGCCTCTTTCTTGGCACTCGTATTCGTTTTGTAATTCTTTGAAACATTCTATAGCTTCGGCTTTTGTAATCCCAAAAAGCCCTGTTACATCGCCAGCTTTTAGAGGTTCACCCCAAATGAACATTAAAGATTCCAAAGCTGACTTTATTTCCTTCTTGTTATTCATTTTTCTCTCCCTCCAAAGCAATGACTTCTATATCTCCATAAGTGCTCTTTTGATCTGCGTCAAAAGACTTTTCCTTTATCAATTCTAGTAAAGTTGAGAAAGTCAAAACTACATCGTAGTTATCCTTTTCATCCACCAAAAGCTCCTTGAAGTTCATAGTCTTCTTCTTAAGCTTTCTGAAAAGCTTTCTAATGTGACCCACCTTGGCTTCAACGCTTTGCTTTTGACGAGCCACGTGAGTGTAGTGCTTTCTAACCTCTTCCAAACGAGTGCGCTTTGACAGGAACAATGAAAAAGCTCTAATTAGTTGCTCTTCATCAACCACAATCTGCTCGTCAGGATTGTCCAAATAGTAGCTAAGATCTTCCTTTGGCTTTTCAAAGATATCTTCCTGTAAAATAGCTCTTTCTTGGAAATCTTCTGCCACCATCTTGAACTTCTTATATTCAATTAGTCTCTCTACTAAATCGCTTCTTGGGTCCTCATCGCTTAGGAATTCCAACTCTTCCTCATGTCTAGGCAACAGCATTCTTGTTTTAATCTGAATAAGTTCAGCTGCCAAAACCATAAAGTCGGCGGAAACATTCACATTGTTTTCCTTCATTTCGTCAATATATGCTAGATATTGGCTAGTGATTTCAGAAATCTCAATGTCGTAAATGCTCATCTGTGCATTTTCTATTAAATACACAAGCAAATCGAATGGCCCCTCAAAACTGTTCAGTTTTACCTTGTAAGTCATTATAAATTCTTATTCTCCAAATAATTATAGTATACTAAAGCGGCTGTTGCGATTATACATCCCAACCAACCCACTGCACTTGGCGCTTGAGCCAAGATAATTATGCTCAAAAAAGTTGCAAACAACGCATCTCCGCTCTCCCAAGTGGAAACATAGATGGAATTCACATGTCCCAAACATAGGTTGAATAGAGCGTGAGAACCGATTTGACAAATAAATGCCATGGCAACTATGTACAGATAATCACTAGTTGGATACCCAAGGGGGCTTGTTTGTGTTACTAATAAAGCTATGCCAAAGCATACCCAGCATGCTAGGAAGCAAAGGAATACATAAGTTGATCCCTTAACATTTGCTCTAGCCTCATTACCAAATTGGAAATAGATTCCCATGCAAACACCGGCAACAAAAGCAAACAAGTCTCCCATTAAAGGATTTGATCCCACTGCAGCCCCTGCACTGCTATCTGAAAAAGTGATTATTCCTGCACCAAATATGATGAATAGTATTGCAATAATCTGCTTAATGCTAACTTTGCGCTTGAAAATGAATATAGTGCAAAATAGGACAACAAGTGGATGCAATGATGCTAATACTGCAGCACTTGTAACCTGTGTAAGCTTAACAGCTGTAAACCATGTGAAGAAATGTCCAAATAGGAAGATTCCCGCCAAAATGGTGAAAATCCAATCTCTCTTGGTCATGGCTTTAATGCTGTCCATGTCCTTTACCAATACTGGAATGGCAAAGAAAGGTAGAGCAACAGTTAAACGGCCAAAGCCTATAACGATTGCAGGAGCAGATACCAAAGAACCTAGTATCCCTGACATGGAACCACAAATTACCGCAAAAGGTACTAGAAACTTTGCATATTTAGATACAAAAGTTTTTTCTCCCATTATTTTATCCTTTCTAAAAAAAGAAGCCTTTGATTTACAAAGGCTGTCTTAATGGTGAGGGTGAAGAGATTCGAACTCCCAACCAACGCATTCGTAGTGCGGTACTCTATCCATTGAGCTACACCCCCGTATGAAGGGTTATTTCTAACCCTTTTTTATTCTATTCTATAGGTCCATCTGAAAGAGCCTCTAACTGATCCATCAGTCTATCAATGGCTGATTTTCCTTTGATTCTAGGTTCTAAATCGTCCATTGAAAAGTCTCTGTAATTTGAAGCAGGCTGTGCTGGTGTCGCTGGAGTAGCTGGTGCTACTGGTGCAGGTTCTGCAACAGGCTTCTTCTCGTTCATAGCACGAAGAGTATTTTCTCTATGAGTTGCTGCTCTGCTAAAAGCTGTAAACTGTGCCTTTACAAATCTATCGATTTCTGCCATAGTAACATTTTTCTCGATTTCTGTTTCGGCTTTTATCTCCTTTACTGCCTTGCAAGTATTGTCCTCAATTGTTTGGACCCCACTGTCAACCTTAGCTTGAATCTCATACAAACGATTTTCTTGATTAGCAATCTTGTCGATTATCTTTTTAAGCTTTTCATTTTTATTTTCCAATTCCATATGCTCAGCGCCAACCTCAGCAAAAAGGTCCATAGCCTCAGCTAGCTTGGAATTAATAACTTCAAGCTCAAGATTTTGCTTGACAAGTTTCTCTTCCCTGTCTTGTAAATCGTCCTTGAAAACCTTCTCGTATAAATCGCCAAAATCCTTTATTGACTCTTTAACGCATCTTTCAGAGTATCCACGTGCCGACTTAGGAATTTTCAACTCTTTTAATAGATTGTTTATTCTATTTTCGCTTTCTCTGTCCATAAGTTTCACCTTTTTTCAAAGAATTCTAACTATCTTATTATATATTAATATGCTTGAAAAATCAATATGTTTCTTTAATCCAGCCCTTTTTGAAAGCCACTACCAAATCCATTAATAGCTGACGTCTTTCCTTTAACAATTTGCCGTTGTCTGTGTCCTCAACAAGCAATCTTCTAGGCAATTCTACCACCCTTTGAATGCTAGGTGAGTGGAACTCTTGAGTGCCGTCTTCCTTCATTGGACTGTATGGTTTGTGCTCTGCCAAAGCCATGAATCTGGAATTAAATATGAAGGTATATCCTGCGATTCCTGTTTGCTTTTGGTAAGCCTTTGAAATTCCACCGTCTATTACAAACAGCAGGCCATCACCCTTAATTGGGCTTTCACCGTTCTTGATTTTAACAGGTACGTGTCCGTTTAAAATCTTTGAAATCTCTGGATCCAGACCGAACTCTCTCAAAATATTTTCGCAATTCTTTCTTTCTTTTATCAATTGGTAGTATAGGCAAGTTGGTTCCTTGTGAGATGCCTTGTCATCAATGAACAGTCTCTCAAAAGTTGTCATCTTACCCTTGCCAAATAATGGAGAATTTGCCCCATTCCACAAGTACCACATAAGGTCTCCAGAGCGTCCGATTTCCTCTGATTCGTCAGGAGCGAAGTAAGCTTTTCTAACCTGATCATCAAAATAATCCATCAAGGCTTTTCCCTTGAACACTTCTCCATTTATTGCCACATCTGTAAAGCTTCCGTCCTCGTTCATAGGAATACAGCCGTGATATAGCAAGTTGCCATTTGTCACCTTGTATAGTGAGCCGTGGCTAAACATAAATTTAATATGCTTTTGAAGTCTTTCTGATTGAAGGAATGATGCTTCCAAAGTATCAAGAAGGGCTTCTTCCTCTTCTGTAAAAGCATATGGATTCTTAGGGTCAACTGTTGGGAAATTAAGGTCTGAAAGCTCCCAAGTCTTGCCTTCAATTTCAACAGTTCCCTCTTCCCAATTAATCTTGTCTAAGATTAATCTGTGCTCCATCTTGTATTCAGGATGAGCCATAATTCTTTGGCCCTCGATCTTGAATTGACAGATTGCAATAGCCTTGTGCATCTTGGCAGCAAGCATATTGTCAATTGGAGCATACTTATTCTTATCTATTACATGAGGCATGAACTTTGTGCAAGGATCATCCCCATAGTATTTTTCTGCAAAAACAGCCAAAGGTCTAAGGTTGATTCCGTAACCCAGCTCCAACATATCGAAATTGTTGTAGCTCACATTCATACGGATTACATTAGTAATACAAGCCCAGTTTCCTGTGGCAGCACCCATCCAAACGATATCGTGATTTCCCCACTGAATATCAACTTTTGGTACGGTCATCAAATAGTCCATTATCTCATCAGGTCTGGAACCTCTGTCCCAAACGTCTCCAATGATGTGTAAATGGTCACAGGCAAGTCTTCCAATTACTTCGCTAAGCTCAATAATGAAAGTCTCCGCCATTTCTCTGTCAACGATTGATTGAAGAATCTCTCTATAATAGTCTAGTCTGTTGTCTTCATCGTCGGCATACAAAAGCTCATCCATAATATATGCTGAATACTTAGGCATATTACGGCGCACTCTGCTTCTAGTGTATTTTGTAGAAACAGCCTTACAGATAATGATCAATCTAAAGATTGCGTCCATAGCCCATTTGTCAAAATCTTCTTCCCTTTCCTTACGGCGCTTTATCTCTGCAGGAGCGTTGTATACCAAAGCTGCCAAAGCGTCTCTTTCCTCATCGGAAAGCTCACAAAATTCCTCATCTATTTTTTGCTTAATTGTTCCCGATGCGCTTTTCATCATGTGAACAAAAGCCTCATGCTCTCCGTGTAGGTCACTTAAAAAGTACTCTGTGCCCTTTGGTAAAGCCAAAATAGCTGACAAATTTATTATTTCTTCATTTGCACTTTCAATATTAGGATACTCTTTTGCCAAAAGCTCCAACAATTTAATATCTGACATATCTAAACCTAATCTTCAATTCTAATAATAGTTGCACCTAGTTTTCTAAACTTCTCTTCAAAGTGTTCATATCCTCTATCGATGTGATAGATTTCTGAAACTTCTGTAGTTCCATCAGCCACAAGGCCTGCAAGGACCATTGCCGCACCGGCTCTTAGGTCGGTAGCAATTACCTGAGCACCTTCAAGCTTTTTATTGCCTGGAATAATGGCTGTTCTATCCTGAGTTTTAATGTTTGCACCCATACGATTTAATTCAGCAACATGCATGAATCTATTCTCGAATACTGTTTCTTGGACAGTGCTTTCACCATCAACAGTTGATAGAAAAGCCATGAACGGTGATTGTATGTCTGTTGGGAAACCTGGGTAAGGTAAAGTCTTAATGTCTGTTGCTGTAAGCTCTTTACCAACAGCATTCACAACCATTCCCTCATCAGTTAATTCTATTTCAACTCCGCATTCCTCCAGCTTTGCAATAACCGGCTTTACGTGGTCTGTAACTATATTCTTGATCAGTATTTCGCCTCTAGTAATAGCTGCTGCCAACATGAAAGTTCCAAGTTCAATTCTATCAGGTATTACTCTGTGGAATGTTCCATGAAGCTTTTCCACACCCTCGATTTTAACGCTGTCAGTACCAGCGCCCTTGATTCTTGCACCCATCTTGTTTAACAGATTGGCTAGGTCAATTATTTCAGGTTCCTTAGCAGCATTTTCAATATATGTAGTGCCATTAGCAAGAACTGCAGCTAGAATAATATTCTCTGTAGCTCCAACGCTTGGGAAGTCCAAATACACTCTAGCTCCGTGCAAACCGCCTTCAGGCGCAACGGCATCAATGAATGTGTCTGTGACTGTAATCTCAGCACCCATTTGCTTGAAACCCTTTAAATGTAAATCTATTGGTCTAGCACCTATTGCACAGCCTCCTGGCATAGGTAATTTTGCCCTTCCAGCTCTTGAAAGAAGAGGACCCATTATTAAAATAGATGCTCTCATCTTGTTGAAAAGGTCATAATCTGGTTCAGTGCTTGTTATTTCTTCAGTTGTTATTTCCAGTGTATTAGCTTCTGTCTTGTCTACCTTTGCTCCGATACTTGTCAAAACATCAGTTAGAATTTTAACGTCACGCAATTCTGGAACATCTTTAATTGTTACAGTTTCCTCACCTAAAATACAAGCTGCCATAAGCGGTAGAACGGAATTCTTAGCTCCGCTAATAGTAACTTCACCTTTCAATGGGCCACTGTTTTGAACTAGTAATTTAGCCAATACAAGCTCCTCCTACTTATTATTAAGCTCGTCTTTGCAAGCTTTACAAATATTCTTTCCCTTTATCTCTTGTAGATTTTCCTGGCTTCCACATAAAACACACGCAGCTTGGTATTTTTTAAGAATCAAACTGCTATCCTCTACAAAAAATTCCAATAAATCGCCTTGATTTATATTTAAATTTCTACGTATTTCAATTGGTATTACAACTCGGCCAAGAGGATCCAGAGGTCTTGAAACACCTGTCTCTTTCATTATTTTTCTACCTCTTCCTTAACCGCCTCTTTAACTGTTTCTTCAACTGCTTCCGAAACCGCTTCTGAGACAACTTCTTCCATCTTGTCCTTTTTAGAAAAAACACCTTTAATAGCCCCACTTGCTGAATCGATAATCCCAGTAATGGCTTCAGATGCCTCATTGATAACACTGTCAACAGCTTCTGCTTTTGAAGCAGCGATGCCTGAAATCTTCTTAGCATCGTCCAAAACGGAGTTAGTCTTCTTTAAAGTTTCTGTTGCGACTACTGCAAGTCTAATCAAAAAGATTAATAGAACAACACCAGCAACAACCAGTGCCGCATTTCCTATTTCTGCTAAAGTAAAAGTCATTTCCATCATTTACCTCCTTAGATAAATCTCGTTTATATAATCGCTATAAATATTCTCTTTCTTGTTTTCGTATACATACTTTGGCTCAAGTATTTTAAGCTCTCTGCCACCGTTCTTCACAAACTCCACAATCATCAAGTTGGGAACTTCCCCCGCACTAGGTGAAATCATTCTCAAAGCCTTGGGCTCCAGTTTGTACTTTCTTCCCAGCTGAGCAATGTCGATAATTCGTGCCGGTCTATGGATCATGTAAAAGCGTCCGTTGTCCTTTAAGTTCCTTGCGGCGCAAGCCATAAAGTCCTCCAAAGTGCCACATATCTCATGCCTAGCCACCCTTTTTATATCCCCATCGCTAATGATGTTTGCGCCTTCTTGAAAATAAGGCGGGTTTGATACTATTAAATCAAAAGCTTCAGGAGCGGTATAGTCTGTAACATTTCCTCTCACAAGCTCTATCATGTCCTCCAAGCCGTTCAGCTTGAAATTTCTTTGAGCTAAGTCAGCCACATCATCTTGAAGTTCCAAAGCAGATATTTTCACCTTGCACTTGCTTTCAAAAATTAGAGGGATAATACCATTGCCTGTTCCTAGGTCACAAACTCTCATGCCCTCCTTCAGCTTTTCGCCAGCAGAGCTAGCCAAAAGTACTGCATCTACACCATAACAAAAGTAATCTGGATTTTGAATTAAACGATATCCGCCAAAGCCTATCTCATCAATTCTTTCCACAGTTTACTCCTTTGTCAAAGCTTCGATTTCTTTTAGAGTTTCGCTGTCAAGTTCCTTGTAAATATCGTCGTCCTTTTCCTTCTTGGACTTATCAAGACGCTTAACTTCGTCCTTGTGTCTTTGAAGAATTTCGTCGCTTAATATTTCCTTACCATCATCATCTCTGCCTTCAATTAGACGGATCTTAACCAAGCCCTCAGCAAGAACTGTGCTTTGAACACGGCCGATGCCTTCCTTGATCTTTACTCTTTCCCCGTCATTAGGCATACCCTTCTTAAACTCTAGATAAATATCGTTTTCATATTTTAGACAGCATAACAATCTGCCACAAATACCAGAAATCTTTGTTGGGTTCAAAGACAGGTTCTGTGTCTTTGCCATTTTAATTGAAACCGGTTGAAAATCCGAAAGCCATGAATTACAGCACAAAGTTCTTCCGCAAGAACCGACGCCACCTATCATTTTTGCCTCATCTCTTACTCCGATTTGGCGAAGTTCAATTCTCATCTTGAATACGCTGGCCAAGTCCTTTACAAGCTCTCTGAAATCCACTCTTCCATCAGCTGTAAAATAGAAAATTACCTTATTGCCATCGAAAATGTATTCAACGTCTATAAGCTTCATGTCAAGGCCACGCTTAGTAATACATTCCTCGCATTTTCTAAGAGCCTCTTCCTTCTTTGCCACGTGTTCCTTGTGAACAACCTCGTCCTCAGCAGTAGCAATACGAATTACCGGCTTTAAAGGCTTTCTGATTTCTTCGTCCTTTACCTCTGTATTCTCTATGTAAATTGTGCCGTATTCCCTACCTCTTGCAGTTTCTACAATAACATTGTCGCCCTGCTTTAATTGAAATTTGCAAGGGTCGAAATAGTAGGTTCTTCCAGCACTTTTAAATTTTACTCCAACTACCTTAGTCACATTATCCTCCAATTTTCAGCAAAACCTCTTTCAGTACATAAATCGGTCTCGCATTATATCTCAAACTGCTCTTCGCTTTTTCAATATGCTGAATGTCTTTGAAAAGCTCCTCTTTCTTAATAGGTGCAGTATTTTTATCAAATAGTTCATCACGGAAAACTCTCTCCATGGTTTCAAGCAATTCTTCCACCTCTTCAGCCTTGGTAAATCCTTTGCCTATTTCTTGTAAAGCTCTATGGAAGTAAGCATCCGATGATAGAATCTCTATTAAAGCCTTGGCTTTCTCCATAGTTTCCCCATTGGTCATTAGCTCGTCTGTTCCTGACGGATTAAGCCTAAACATTACACATCTGGATCTAATAGTATCCAATAGATTTTCCACATTCTCTGATAGAAGTATAATCATAGTTCCTGGATTAGGCTCTTCCAAAGTTTTAAGAAGTCTATTCTTAGCCTTTTCTGTCATAGTATCAGCCTTGTTAATGATGGCAAATTTTCTATCGCCCTCATTAGCTTTTACCAACAAAAAGTTTTGCAGAGCATTAATATCCTCATCCTTTATGGAGCCCTCATTGTCAACTATGTATAAATCCTCATAATTGCCATGATTGATCTTGTGGCAATGGATGCAAGTATCACAGCCAATTCCCTTGGCATCTTCGCATACTATGGCCTTGATCATGTCCTTAGCAAAAGCCATCTTGTCTGTGAAAATATCGCTTTCCACAATGTAGGCATGATGCAGATGATCATTAATAATGGCTCTGTTAAGATTTGAAAAAACTATTTTATTGTCCTTCCATCTATTTAACGACATATTTATCTAAAATATCATATATTTGTTTGCAAATATCTTCCTTAGTTTTGCTTCCATCTATAGCCTTAATTCTCTCTGGAAATTGCTTTTCCAGTTCAACATAGCCTCTGAAAACTTCCTTGTGGAAATCGTCTGCTTCCAATTCAACTCTATCCTCAGTTCCCTTTTTAATCCTTGTCTTTGCAAAACTTGGATCAATATTAATTACGAAGGTAAGATCCGGCATAAAGCCCTCAACAGCGTATTTGTTAATATCCAAAACGGCATCGCCTAAACCTCTGCCATAGCCTTGGTATGCAATGGATGAATCTATGAATCTATCGCAGATAACCACTTTTCCTTCTTCCAAAGCAGGCTTAATTATTTGAGCAACATGTTGTGCTCTTGACGCGGCATATAGCATGGCCTCAGTTAAATCATCCATTTCAGCATTGTTCTTATCCAAAATGATTTCTCTAATCATCTCGCCAATCTTTGTGCCACCAGGTTCACGAGTAACTATATACTCCATGCCCTTGTCCTGGAAATATTTTTCAATGTTTGCAATCTGTGTTGACTTTCCTGCCCCATCGGGTCCTTCTATTGTAATAAATAAAGCGTTTCTCATCTTAATTCCTGTATCCTATTTTTGTGCTTTCTTCTCTTTTTCCACAGCTATTTCTTCTTTGACATTTGCCTTTGTGCTGTCTGTAAATTTCTTAAACAAAATAAATGCCACATAGCCTATTGGGATAACTAAGAGTATGGCCAGTGCCCATTTAAAAGCCGTCATTATTGTACCCATTATCCGTACCCTCGAATTCCTATTTTAATACATTCTATAACTAGTATATTATACCATAAATTGTAAAAAATTGTATATTAAATCACGCCTTTAATACAAAAAATAAAAACGGGTCTGTACGACCCGTTCAATTCTTATTTACTCAACAAAAATGCTTTTGAATATAGGTTTACACCCTTTGTATTGTTAGGATGTATAGCGTCTACTAAATAATCAGATTGTGGATAAAGTTTTAGAACTCTTTCTATGTACTTGTTAGCGTCCACATACAAGTCACCGTTCTTCTTTGCCCACTTTTTCAAAGCCTTTGAATATACCTTGTTAAGCCTGCACTTTTCCTCGTAATCCAGCTTGGCAGCCTTATCACCATCAGTGGATGTCCAAGGAGCTAGGAATATAAACTTGGCGTCTGGATGCTTCTTTTGAATTTCCTTCTTCAGCTTAGCCATATTCTTTACATATTCCTTGCTTGTCATGGAGCAAATCTTTGGATTTCTGTATCTAATATCGTTGGTGCCCACTGCGATTACAAACAAGTCGGCATCAACATTTACGATTTTATCCTTGTGTAGGCGAAGCAATCTCAATACAGTATTGCTTCCCCATCCACGGTTGGTAATCTTGCCCTTGATTATACCTTGTAAAGGCTCGTACCAGCCAACTCCGCCGTTGACAGTTCCCTCAGTTACCGAATCACCTACAAAGCAGACATTTCTAGCAGAAGTCAATAGCTTGTAAGCTTCGCTCTCCTTCATAGGATCTGTAATTTCCAGTAGATTTGGCTTAGTTAGGATAAATCCCTTAGTGTCGAAATAGTATTTCTTTTGAACAGTATTTAAATCTAATTCAGTATCTAATACTACGCCAGTAATATGCTTTAGAACCTCATCCACTCTCTCCAAATCGTAGGTCGACAGATGGCTCTGCAAATTATCATTGGTCATAATATCGTAAATTGGAAGGGCTCTGTAATTTCCGTTTATTTGTGATTCTGTCCACATAGGAATTATTGAACCGCCCTTGATTTCCTTGGTTTTCTTGTCAACATAAACCTCAGTCATAATGCTGGCATCGCCAAAGTGTTCCCTGTAAATATTGGCATAGTTGCCTGGGCAGTAAACTGTGTAAAGCTTATGGCCTTTATATTTTTCCAAAGTAACCGGTTGCACCGAGTGAGTGTGATCGCCAAGTATAATGTCTGCGCCAAACTCTGCGAAGTTCTTCTTCCAAAGCTTTTGCATGTCGTCAGGCTCATCTGTGAACTGACCTCCCCAGTGAGGAAGCACGATGATCAAATCAGGATTGTAGGATTTAGCCTCTTCAAAATCCTTTTTAACTGACTTCTTTACCTTATCATAATTCTTGTTGCCCTTATCAACTATAAAGGAAGTGATATACGAATCGTCCCCCTTTATTAACTGATTAGTGTTTTGATTATTAATAAAGCGAGTGTATGTTAAGATGGCCATTTTTACGCCATCCTTTTCAACGATTTTAACTCTGTTCTTGTCTTTGCTTTCTTGGCTCAAATATGTGCCACTGTATTCTATATCCTTCTTATCTAGGACTTTGCAAGTATTCTCCACGCCCTCCATATCCAAGTCAAGCAAGTGGTTTGTGGCAGTTGTGACAAAGTCGAAGCCTGCATTTATGCTGGCATCTACCCATTCTTCTGGAAAAGCTGTGCGCAGTTCCTTGCCATCGCCATAATTACTAGTTGAATACTCTTCATCAAAGCCTACAGGTCCCTCAAATACACCTATTGCATAATCCGCATCTGAAATGTACTTCTTAGTGTATTCAAAGCACTCATCATAGTTATATTTCTTATCCTCATAGCCATTCTTTACTTGGTCTTCAAGCAGAATTAAATCGCCTGAGAAAAGAATCTTAAATGAATTTTCCATATCCTCGTTTAGATTTCCGTATATGGATTCATTCTTGTTTGTCTTGTTCTTTGATTTTTGTTCCTTCTTAGCTTTTTCAGCCTCGGCTTGCTCTGCCTTACCGCTAAAGATGTCGCTCTTTGCATAGTTAACAACTACAGGTGCCGCTAAAAGCAAGCAAAGGAATGCGATAAATCCGTTCTTGCAAATCTTGTGTGCCTTGCTGTTCTTGTCAGGCAAATGTGCCAAAGCTTCTGCAGAATGATTGATGAAGTAGTTGACCTTAGATGAAACCCAATCTGAACCGAAAACTACTAACATTACAACAGATACCACGAAAGCAAGGAAGACCTGTAATCCAGCGTCCATACCATCTGCCCAGTCGGAGAACAATAGAGTAAACGGTCTGTGAAGCAGATATACGATTAAGGAATTTCTACCTGCTTTTGTAAGAATAGGAATTTCCTTTTCCACTGATAGACATAGCAAAGCGCCCATAACAAGCACTGCCACTATCATTATCGAAATCCTTGACAAAGGCTCGTCAAAGGACAAACTGCTATATTCATTTGGCAATAAATCGTGATCCGAAATATTAAAAGCTTTATGGCTAATTACGCCTACGCACAAAGCCACACATAAGGCGTCAATGCCTATAATAGTTCTAAGGCTGGCCTTGGCGCTGTCGCCCTCTCTGTTTTCTCTGATTCCTTCCACCTTATCCTTTGGAATCAAATAACCTGCCATAAAGTACGGATAGAAAGTTAGAACCTTGGCAATGGATAAAACTCCGCTTCCTCCAAGATCATTCCAGTATCCAATCAATATGGAAAATACGATAAGGATTGGCAATATGCCCTTGAACTTTGATAGATATGGTGTCAACAAACGCCATATTATCAATGCCATCATGTACCATGCCGACTTATATCCCACCAAAAGATGAGGGTTTTCACCCTTTACCAAAGCAATTGCAATGAAAACTCCCATGAATAGCAAATACGCTATTAGCAATTTCAATATGGAAACGGCACTGCGGGAATTATCGCTCTTGCTAAAATAACCCGAAACAAAAACAAAAGCGGGCATATGGAAAAAGTATATAGCATCCACTACAGAATTTGTAAGAACACTATCTTGTATATCAAATAGGCAATGAGCAAAGACTACCAAAAATATTAGTAATCCTTTAATATTGTCCCAATATGATGACCTTTCCTTTATCATTTCTATCCTTTCTATTCCTTGGCTTTTACCAAGAAATTAATGTCGCCAGTAAGTATATTATACTTGATTCCCTTTCTATCTACAATATATTTGGAATCTACGCTGTGTTTCAATTCCATCAGTGGCATATCTTCTGCGCCTAGCAGTTCCTTGCCCTGACAAACTTTAATGCATCCCAATTGGTATAGCTGTTTTGCGCTGTAGTGGTTGCAAACATTTAGGCCTGGCCCTGCCACTGCGCCTTCACCAATTTCCCCTATATTGTCCACACCTTCAATATCATTGTAGATGTGATCTTCGCAAGGCTTCACCTTGTACTTTTTAAGTTCTCTCTTTTCACTTGGAAAAGCTTTCTCTTCCAAGGCGGATAAAGCTGTCCTGCGGAACTCATTTATCTTCGACATAGGAGCAAAAGCATCTGCTTCTAATTCCAATTCCAAAGAGGCAAAAGCAAATGGACTGTCTCCAGTCTTGTTCAATTTATTTAACAGTTCATCTCTGTCAAGAGCCTTGTTTAAAGCCTCTTCAACGATGAAGTCCCCTTTAAACTCAAACTCCACTTCATTTCTAAGGTAATTGTTTTCCAAAAGCTTTAGCTGGCATAAAGGGGCTTCCCCCTTTTTGAAAGTAAATCTAGCCTCTACCAAGCTCTTTCGAGTGGCTCTTTCAAAGCTAGCTCTAGCTTCCTTTAGCTGTTTCTTGGAACTAGTCCTGTAGACTTTGTCTGAAATAGAGACAGGTCCCTTAATATCGCCGACCCTGTATATATTTGGAGCTATAGCTTTTACATAAGACAAAACATTGCCACTAATGGCTTTTTGATTATGAATCTCTATGCCATCGCCAAGCTCAATATTTTCGCATTGAATGTCCACCAGGCTGGAGCCTTTCTTCACTCCTTGGACTTGACCGATTAGGATGCCTTGATGCTTGGGAACGTCAAAAGCCATAAGCTTATCCCCGGGATCACCATTAAGGTATCCTTCTGTAAAGCCACCTCGGTTATATATTTGATTCAAAGCTTCCCTGTCCTCAGGGGAAACTGTGTAATATCCTTTTTCATAATACTGGTCTATGTATTTGCGGTAAATCTTTGTGACCACCGCCACATATTCAGGGCTTTTCATACGGCCCTCGATTTTCAGAGAAGCAACTCCCGCCTCAATATATTCGCCTAAATGATCTATTAAGCACAAATCCTTTGGGCTTAAAATGTGGCTCAAATTGCCCTTGTCATCCTCATATTCCAAACGACATGGCTGAGCGCAAAGCCCACGATTTCCGCTACGACCGCCCATATTACGGCTAAGCTGGCACTGACCCGAATAGCATATGCACAAAGCTCCGTGAACGAAGCATTCAATTTCCGCTTTTGCTCCCTTACAAATTTCTTCAATTTCTGCCAAGGTATTTTCTCTGGCCAAAACCACTCTCTCATAGCCCAGCTTTTCAGCCACCTTCACTCCCTGTAAATCTCTGACTGTGGCTTGAGTGGAAAGATGCAATTCAAAATCAGGCATTTCCTTCTTGATTAAATATCCCAGACCTAAGTCCTGAATGATCAGAGCATCTACTCCCACGCTGTACAAAAAGCTTGCGTAATTTAAAGCTTCCTCCAGCTCTTCATCGAAGAGCAAAGTGTTAATGGTGCAGTAAACCCTTACTCCCCCTTTGTGAGCATAAGCTAAAAGCTGTGGCAAATCCTCGTCTTTAATATTATCGGCTTTCATCCTTGCATTGAAATTCATGCCACCAAAATATATGGCATCTGCCCCGTTTTCCACTGCCGCTTTAAATTGTTTGACTCCTCCTGCTGGAGCTAAGAGTTCTATCTTCTTCATAAATAAATAAATGCTGAATATAAAAGGCGGGTAAGACCCGCCTTGAATTAACCGAATGCCTTTCTCTTGTTCAAAGTTGAATTTTCTATTGTATCCAACTCGTTTAAAGCTTTACCAGTACCGATTGCAACACAATCCAATGGATTTTCTGCAATGTGAACCTTGATTCCAGTTCTCTCTTCAATTAATTGATCAATACCGTATAATAATGCTCCACCACCAGTGATTACGATTCCGCTATCTGAAATATCAGCTGCCAATTCTGGAGGTGTATTTTCCAAAACTTGGTGAATAGTTTCGCATACTTGGTTAAGAGGTTCTTCAAGAGCCTTTAAAATATCTTCGCTTGTAACAATGATATTCTTTGGCAAGCCTGTTACCATGTCTCTGCCCTTGCATTCCATGCTTACTGACTCAGTTCTCTTGAAAGCTGAACCAACTTCGATTTTAACGCTTTCTGCCATTCTTTCACCGATGTATAATTGATGAACTTTTCTCATGTATGCGATGATTGCTTCGTTGAACTTATCGCCTGCAACCTTAATGGATGCACTTGTTACGATTCCACCCAAAGCAATGACAGCAATATCAGATGTACCACCACCGATATCAATAACCATCATTCCTTCTGGTCTAGAAATATCAAGTCCAGCACCGATTGCTGCTGCAACTGGTTCTTCCATCAAGAATACTTCCTTACCACCAGCTTGTGAAGCTGATTCTCTTACGGCTCTCTTTTCTACGTCAGTTACACCACTTGGTACGCAAACCATGATTCTTGGTTTGAAAAATCTGCTGCTACCACAAGTCTTCTTAATGAAATATTTCAACATTCTTTCAGTGATGTCATAGTCAGATACTACACCATCACGAAGAGGTCTAATTGAAATGATGTTTCCTGGTGTTCTACCAAGCATCTCCTTAGCCTCTTGGCCTACTGCCAAAATATCGTCTGTATCACGGTTGACTGCAACTACGGATGGTTCGTTTAAAACGATGCCCTTGCCCTTAACATAAACTAATATGTTCGCAGTTCCTAAGTCAATTCCTACTTCATTTGCTATTGCCATTTTGTATATCTCCTATATATGTAAATAATTGATTTTAACGAAAAATTGCAATATATATTATATAGAAAAAGTCATATATTTTCAACTAATTATTGTAATTTATGTTAAAATATAGCTATGTAAAGGAGAATAAGACTTATGTTATTTTTTATGAATGATTATGGCCAAGCTTGCCATCCAAGAATTTTAGAAGCTCTTGCTAAGGAATGCCAAAATTCCTATGACGGATATGGCACTGATCCTAAATGCGAAGAAGCTGCAAATACTATTCGTGAACTAATCGGAAAGCCAGATGCTCACGTACACTTCATGGTAGGTGGAACACCAACTAATGTGGTTACAATTGCCCACCTGTTAAAGCCTTACGAAGGTGTTATCGCAGCCAAAACAGGACACATTTACAGACACGAAACTGGTGCTGTTGAAGCTAGCGGTCACAGAGTAATTATCAAAGAAACAGCTGATGGTAAATTAACTGTAGATATGATTGACGGCTTGGTAAAAGAGTTCGAAGACGAGCACACAGTAAAGCCAAAGATGGTTTACCTTTCAGATACAACTGAGCTTGGAACTATTTATAAAAAAGCTGAGCTTAAAGCTATAAGCGATTACTGCCACAGCCACGGTTTGTATCTATACCTTGACGGTGCTAGACTGGGCGCTGCTTTAACATGCCCAAGCAACGACCTTAGCATAAAAGATATCGCCAATATGGTCGATGCATTCTACATAGGCGGAACTAAAAACGGAACTTTAATCGGCGAAGCTCTTGTTTTCATCAACACAGAACTTGACGATGAAATTAGATTTACAATTAAGCAGAACAACAACCTACTTGCAAAAGGTTTCATTATTGGAATACAATTCCAAGAACTGCTTAAAGGTGGAGAAAATTCCCTTTGGTTAGAACTTGCTAGAAAAGAAAACGAAATGGCAAAGAAATTAAACGATGGACTTGTTGCCAAAGGCTATGACTTTGTTGCTCCATCGGACACAAATCAAATCTATCCTATTATCACTTTAAAGCAACACGAGGAACTTTCCAAGAAAGTTTTGTATGAACCTTTCAGAGCAGTAGGAGATGACAAGATTTCTGTAAGATTCTGCACAGGCTACTACACTACAGACGAAGACATAGAACAACTGTTAGCTATGCTATAAAAAATAAGCTGTGATTTATTCAATCACAGCTTTTTTAATGGTCTAAATTATTTTACTATCCACTTTTTGCCTTTTACAAAAGGATCCACATTTACGCTTTCAGGCTTTTGCTCCAATACGCTAGGATTCTTCAAATAGCTTTGAAGCTCCTTGAAACATTTTGCATAATAATATCCTTCAGCTACTCTATCATCTGTGGTAGCTCTGAAAGTAATACTTCTTCTAAGTATACCTTTCTCATCATCCACTTCAATGGCTTTGTGAGGTTTTCCAAAAGCTAGGAAAATACTAGTTGTGCCAAAGTTATATATGTGATGAAAAACTGGTTCAATTCTAAGAGATGCCAAATTTGTTACAAAGAATGAAGCGTGGAAAGGGCTGATGTTAACTAAGCTAAATGGCAAGCCGAAATGCTTGTCCAAAAAACGGCCCACATTACATATACCGCTGACCAAGCCTGGAGCTTTTACCAAAGCGGACAAGAATTTGTCCATGGCATTTTGCTCATTAGGTGCTTGAGCAACTCTCAAAGCCTCTTGAATCTTGTCATTTACTGTAAAAATGTCATCATCTAAATTGAAATATACCTTGCAAATAGTTTCTTGCTTCTCACCCTCAGCATCGCTAAGAGCTGCTACGCAGAAGCACAAATGATTTCTAGCATATATCTTCTTATTTGAAACAAATCTGTTAAGCTTGTAATTTTGAGATATCAATCTTACAAAAGCAGCAACTATAATACTCATATAAGACATATTGATACCCTTTGAACGACACGAATTAATATATTTTTGCAAAATCCTGTAGTTTATTTCGTCTTCAAAAAAATTAGTAGCATCGGTTCTCTCGACCATAATATGAGGTGTGAATTCGTAAAAAATATCTTCACCCTTCACACGGTAACCATCTGATCTACCCATAATTTCCTCCCTACATGTATAAACACTACCAATTATGATACAACCGTTTGCCTATAATTGTCAAATATGGTATACTTTCCCCAAGGAGAAATCGTATGGAATTTAAAGTATATAACGAGAAAAATTTTAATATATCAAAGTGGTCTGGAGGCAGCACAACACAGTTCGCAATATATCCAGAAACAGCACAATATCAGGAAAAAGACTTCATTTTCAGATTGTGCTCAGCCACTGTTAATGTTGAAGATTCCAGCTTTGCTAAGCTTGCTGACTACGAGAGAATCCTTATGGTATTAGAAGGAGATGTTGTCTTAGCTCACAAGGGCAAAAGGATGGCACATCTAAAACCATTCGATCAAGATAGCTTTGATTGTTCATGGGATACAGACAGCAAAGGCGAAATGGTGGACTACAACCTAATGGTTAGAAAAGGCAACTATGCTTACCTTAATAAAGTGGATTTGCAAGCTGAAAATACTAAGCTTGAACTTCACGATTCCCATGGTAAACCATGTCAAAGCCAAGGCATTTATATGGTCCAAGGCATGGCTTTTATAAACATAGGCGACGAAACTATCTCCATCAAAGAGGGTGAACAATTCCTGCTTGACAGCAAGGAAGATGTTGAGATCTTCATTATGGGTGAAGGCATCGCTATTCACAGCGAAGTGTATTATGACTTTGAAAGCGGACTTAACCAAGCCACATATATACCACCTGAAAAGGGAACTTTCCAAGATTGGAAGGAATGCGTATATCTTGCAAACTCTCAATTCAGAGGTGCAAAGTTCTTCTTCCCAAGAAAGAAGAAGGAATGGCTTGATGAAGCACTAAGCGGTAAAATCAGAAAGCTTGAAAAGGTTTGCGCAAATTATATAGTATTTGTCATCGGACTTTTAGTCGTTATAGGCGTAACTCATAGCTTTGGCAATGATACTGTAATGATTATTTCCAGCCTTGTATGGCTTATCATAGATATACTGCTGGTTAGCCCTACAATTTACTTTATTTTCCTTCCAAAGCCAATCAAAAAGCATATTAAAAAGATTGAAGATTTGACACCATATGAGGAGAAAATAAGGAAGGAAGAACAATACTATTCCGATGCAGCAAAAAGATATATGAAGCATTACGAAAAGAATAAAAGGGTTCAAGCAAATAACGAAGCTAGAAAAAGAGGATAAATAAGACAATTAAGGATTAAAAAAAGTGGATTTTCATAAATCCACTTTTTTGATGCCTAACTTTCTTACCAAGTAAGTGCAAATCTGCCAGAGTGATCTCCTGCTTCCACTTTTACAGTATAATTTCCTGCTGGTAAATCAAAATCGCAATTAATGATGCCAGCAACATCTTGGCTGAATACAGGTTCTTGTCCTTCGGCTACCACTGTCAAAACAAGAGAACCTTGATTTGTAATTTCTTCAATGTGAGCTGTTGTGTCAGCTGGAACGGTAATTTCATATTCCTTAACTCCGTCGAACATATCGTAGTCTGCACTAATCTCATTATCAAGTACAGTGTCTGTTCCGCCCTCCATTAAGTAGTCTGATTGCCATCCGCTGTCTTCACATCCGCAAAGTGCAAAGCCCATACAAAATACAAGTAGTAAAACTGCAATTAAACTTTTCTTTTTCATCGTTCCTCTCCTTAAAATAAATTCTTAGGTGCGCTTTTATTTACATAATATGTTGCTATACCAATCATTATACCAGTTATTAAACCTGAGAACAACAGAACTGGGAAGTATAGGAACATATTGCTGTTATTTACCAAGACGCAGGCTACCAACAATTGTCCCAAATTGTGGGCCACGCCTCCTGCAAGGCTAACTCCAACAACGCTGAAGGCTTTTGACTTGTACAAAAGTATCATAACCACAATACTCAGCATACCGCCTGCTAGGGAGTATAGGGTTCCAAAAAGCCCGTTGAAGAGCAAGCCTGCTAGTAATATTCTAACCAAATCTATTACAAAAGCATGCTTGGCACTTATATTGCATAGAGCAACCATTACCACCAAATTGGCAAGGCCAAGCTTGATTCCAGGCACACCAAAATTAAATGGTATTATAGCCTCAATATATGACAGCATTAGAGCTATAGTGGTCATAATTCCACATAGCGCAATCGCTTTTGTGCTTGAAATTCTAGTATCTTTCACTTTTACTTCACAAAAACTACACTTTAAAATAGTAAAATATTAACAGTTAAGAGACTACATCGTAGTCATCTTCACCAGTAATGGTTACAAGGACTTTATGAGGTAGGCAGGTAATCACCTGTTTAGTCTTGGAAATAGGCGAATGGTTCACGCAAATCTGATTCTTACAATTTGCACTTTCCATATATGCCTTTCCATCCTTTATGATTAAAACATTTGTGTCAGCACCTTGGCGTATTTCAATGCGCTGGTCCTCACTCAAAGAGTAGGTTCCATAGGTTTCACCGTCTACAGTGACAATCACCTTGGATCCTGAGCTGTTATTGCTGTACACCAAAACGGTGCTAGCAATTCCAATTATTACAATTGCAATTAATAGAATAATATCAGCTTTCTTAATCATAATTACCTCGTAAAAATTATAACATAAAAGAGGGAAACAATGAAAAGATTTATTAGTATTTTATTCATAATGGCACTAGTATTTACTTGCGTTCCACAGTTTAACGAAGTATCTCATGCCTATACACAAAAGAGTGCAATTACAAAGATTAAAAAGCAATACAAATCATGCGGAAAATATCATGGCAGCGGTCAATGCTACGGCTACGCTGTGAAAATGCATAATCTAGTAGCAAAGAAGACTAAACACGTCAACTACTACAGATCATTGACATCAAAGAACGCGAAGAAGATTCTTAAAGGTTTAAAAGCTGGTTCACACGTTAGAATCTCACACCACTCACTAGTGGTTTTAAAAGCTGGTAATAACACCATCACATGGTGCGACAACAATTACGGTAGCGTAAGAAACCGCGTTCACTATTGGAGTGGCTCATACAGCTATTTCGACAAGGTTTATAAGCGTCACAGCACAATCGAATGGGTTGACAAAACAGTAGCATATAAATAGTAAAAAAAGAGGCATTGCCTCTTTTTTAGTGCTTATATACTCTTGAAATTGATATTATGTTCCAAAGCATACTTCTCTATATTAGAATCCTTTGGCCCATAAATAGTTAATTTTTTGCAATAATTGAAAACGCCAGTTCCAATAGTAGGTATATCTTTTTTCGCCATAAAAGTTTCTAGATTTTTGCAACGAGCAAAAGCATAATCATTAATCATCATGCAATCCCCTATTTCAATCTCTTTTAAACTTTCCTGCTTTCTAAAAGCACGGCTGCAAATATGTGGAACGCACTCCACTTTAAGTTTTGTGATTTCAGTGTCATCAAAGCATTTACTGCCTATGGCATGAACCTTAAGGCCATCAACTTCTTGAGGAATTTCAATTTCTTTATCCTTGCCCCTATATTCCTTCAGAAATACTCTGTTTAAATCCTTTATCATTAGGGATGTATACTCTCCATCTTCCTTGAACGGAATGTTGCCCAATCTTGTCTCAAACTGGTAATTAGTTCCAAAAGCAATGTCGATAACACGCCACATAGGATAAAATACATGACCTTTAAAGTAAATAATGTCTCCTGGTTTAGTAGTGTTCCTAAGTCTCTCCGCTGCTTGTTCCATATCATATTCATAGGCTATATTATCCAAACCAAGGCTTTCTGCGGCGCCATCATATACTGCATGACTATCCCCAGTAGCATCTGCCTCTTTGGTAGAAACTGACGGATGATGACCATAGATAATAAATTGATCAATATCCTTGTAATTGGCTAAATCCAAACCAAGCTGATAATTTACATCATATGCCTTCTCTCCCACACGATTTTCACCACCGATCATGGCAATCTTTGTGTTATCATCCTTGCCGCGTGGATATTTATCTAGGATTTCCAAGCCTGCTTTAATAGAATTTACGGATACATTAAAGCAATCGACTATAAGTGTTCTTCCCTCTACTTCACTTACAAATTGCCTTTTCCTATCCTTTTGAGCAAAGGCCTCTAAGCTCTCAATGATTTTTTCGCATGGGATTCCATATTCTTTTGCCATAGCAAAAGCAAACATTACATTAATCGCATTATACTCTCCCAATAATTCTACAGATAAGCTATATGTATTCCCATCGTTATGAATATCTAGAGCCAATCTATGTCCCTTCTGCTCAATATTGTCTGCAAAATAGTCACAAGTAGGGTCTTTGATACTGCACTTTACAATTCTTGATTTAAAGCTATGCTTTGACAGAAGTTCATCATCGCCATTGATTACACCAACTGCATCATCTGAGGCATACCTATCTAAGCTTGTCTTATCATAACAAATATTTTCAAGGGTTTTATATTCTCTTAAATGATGGCCCCACACATTTGTAATACAGAAAAGGTCTGGTTTTAAAACCTTGGCTGACTTTTCCACTAGCCCACGCTCGCCTCCTGCGGTTTCCTGCACAATGTATTGGTAGCTTTCATCGAATTTCTTTACAAGATCTATTACAATAGGCCTGTAGGTGTTCTTATTCCCACCAGTTGCAAAAGTTTTCCCTTCTTGCTCAAAAATATGTTTTGTAAGCTGAGAAACAGTGCTTTTGCCAACGGATCCCGTAATACAAACCCTTGGAATATTCAAAATCTCAGTTATATAATCGCCTATGGGTACAAGTAATCCCATAGGTTTTTCAATATAGAAATAGTTACTCTTCTCGCTCAGCTTTTCGTCAGATAAATTTGTAATAACAATGTTGTTATTCTCCAGTCCCTTTAAAATCATATCTCTTGCAGCAGCAAGGTCGTTATTTTTCTTGGCTTTATAGAATAAAACCATATTTTCCTGCTGTTCAAAAGATCTTAAATCAGAATTGGCCCCTACTTTTTGCACTAGAAAATCATTGCGCAAAATCTTCTTTTGACGCTTTTTATCCAAAGTATCCCATTGTCCTGAAATTTTTAAAATTAGACTAGGAGTCAGTTGAATTTTTCCGTCCTTGTAAATCTCGTATACATCTTTTTCTTTGATATACATATCGGCTCTCCTTCTAGTGCTTTTTCCTAATAATCTCCGCTATTTCAAGCTCAGCAGCTTTTATCATATTTATAAACTCTTGGGAACTTATCTTGCCCGCTCCGTGTCCATAATTGATTCTCTGCTCCAAGCTGTCAGAACTTACAACTTTGACCCTAAACTTTTTGGCCATATCGTGGGTAAATTTCTCAATGAACATATCCGCAGTTTCGGCCTCCTTGGTATAGACCACCACCAGCTCCCCATACTTTTCCACGTGGTTCACGCCCTCAGGTTTCTTGTAGGCGTCAAAGACTATGCTTGTGTCTATCCCTGTAAAAGTGCTGTAGTTTTCTACGATTTCTATTAAAGCCTCCCGCGCGCTATCTATGTTGATTTTTGCCAAATCTTTAAGCTCCGGCCAAGCAAATATTAAGTTATATCCATCTATTAGCAAATAGTCTGGGTCGTCTTCTAATTTGATAAGCTTTTGTATAGGCTGAGACTCTATAGTCTTCTTCTCCTTTTGAGGAAGCCTTGGCTTTTGCTTACCATAAACCATCTCAAAAATCTTATCCAACTCTTCCTTGCTACCGCTATAATTTGGCACGCTCAAGTTTCCCTTGGATAAGCGATAATTTCCAATAAGCTTTGGAAGAGACATGTAGTCCTCTACCTCTTTCCAATTCACATTGAAGCCGGCACCGCCTTTGCAGAATATGGAATCGGCCGTATTTTGAAGATCACGATCAGCATCGTAGGCTTTTTCCTTTATAACTTCCTCCCCATTATGGCACGGCTCGTAAGTGGATTCTTCCATATTTAGCAAGCCTTTACCGCTCGTTATTACCGCCAGATTCTCCTTGATTTCTATTAAAGTAAGCAGCGGACAATGGCCTCTAAGCTTGGTCATATCTCCGCTTGCTTCTTGGCTATCAATTCTTCCCTGGGCTCCTTTAATCTGTCCAATATAGTTTCCCAAATTCTTGCTTGGAACTATCAAAACAAAGTCAGACCAAGGCTCTAGGAGTATTAGATTTCCCTCTTGTTCAGCCATTCTCAAGCCATGAGACACAGCCCTATAGGTTGCCTGTCTAAAATCTCCGCCCTCTGTATGTTTTAAATGAGCTTTTCCAGCCACAACAGAAAGCTTCATATTGCAAATAGGCGATCCTGTAAGAGGCCCCACAAAAGTTTTCTCCTTAAGATGAGTCATTATCAATCGCTGCCAATTCAAATCCAAAACATCCTCCGATATATTCGACTCAAACTCCAGCTTGTCTGACGGTTCCATATAGATGTGAACTTCGGCAAAATGTCTTAAAGGCTCGTAGTGGCCCATGCCGTAGGAACTGTCTTTAATACTCTCCCTATATTCTATCTCCGCTTTTCCAAAATCAAAGCTCAAACCATAGCGCTTCTGGGCAATATTCGCAATAACTTCCTTTTGAATTTCACCCTTTATGGAGATGTAGATTTTTCCATCCTTGGCCTTAGGATTCAAGCTTGGCTCTTCCTCAGCCATCTTGTTTAATATCTCAAAAGCCTTGTTATTATCCACATTAAAATTACTCAATTCATAAGCAAACTCGCTCTTGGAATCGTTGCCAATTGGCGCTTTCAAGCCAAGCATAGCCACCAGCTCACCTGCTACAGCCTGAGCCTTTGTCTCATACTTGTCACCTGAATATTTTCTAATCTCCTGAACCTTGCCAATGCTGGTTTCGTCCTTAACCTTGATTGTGCCCGACAAAATCTTGCAGTGAGTCAAGCGGTTTCCCTTATCGTCGTAAGTCACCTTATATGGATAAAGATTTGTTTCACCGCTGCTAAAGCAAGGCTCCACCTCATCCCCCACTTTGCCAATTAACTCTACAAGCCTGTCAATGCCTTCGCCCTTAAGGGCGGAGCCATATAACAAAGGTGAGATTACACCTTTACCAACTCGACGAATAATGTGGTTTTCGCTGATGGTATCAGTATCCAAATACTCCTCAAGCAAGCCATCATCCAAATTGGCTATATGCTCAAAATCTTCCAAATCAACAATTTGTGGGCTAATCTCATTTGCAATTCGTCTTGCCATATCAGCCCTTGTTTCCTGAACCAAATCCATCTTGTTAACAAAGACTATGGTAGGTATACCCTCCAGCTTTTTAAAGCATTTTTGAGTATAAGGTCTTATCTCGTCACTGCCATCCAGCAGCAGTATTGCCATATCTAAAATGGGCAGAGTTCTATCCGCTTCCGCTATAAAATCCTCGTGCCCTGGGTTGTCAACTAAAGTACATTGGTAATCCCCCATTGTAAGGCTGGCCTCCTTGGAAAAGATGGTAATTCCCCTATCCTTTTCCATTTCGTCAGTATCCAAAAAGCTGTCCTTGTGGTCAACTCTGCCCCCTGACTTTATGGCTCCCTGCTGCACCAGCAGAGCTTCCGCTAAACTGGTTTTACCACTGTCAACATGCGCAAATAATCCAATTGTCAAATATTTGCTTTTCATATGTGTATTATACCATATAACAACGCTGTGGGGAACGGCGCTCCGCTCCGTTCCCTTTATATCATAGAGAAGTGGTTGATTTTTGTGGAAGAGATGCAAATTTTAACCTTTGTTCCACAAAAATCCTCCGCATTTGTATCTCTAATATGAGGATTTTGTGGCAGGCGGGCTGATTTCGAGGGTCCTGCCACAAAATCTTCCCTTTTCTGTGGCAGAGCTGGCACGCCGTATGGTGATTTTTGTGGCAGGCGGGCTGATTTCGGGGGGCCTGCCACAAAATCTTCCCTTTTCAGTGGCAAAGATGAGGCGCCGTTTGGTGATTTTTGTGGCAGGCGGGCTGATTTCGAGGGGCCTGCCACAAAATCTTCCCATTTCAGTGGCAGAGCTGGCAAGCCGTATGGTGATTTTTGTGGCAGAAAGGCTGATTTTGGGGGTTCTGCCACAAAATCTTCCTATTTCTGCTGCAGGTATGAGGCTCCGCCTGGTGATTTTTGTGGCAGAAGGGTCGTTTTCGGGGGTCCTGCCACAAAATCGGCGGTTTGTAACGGCTTGATGGCAGTGTTTTGTGGTAATTTTTGTGGCAGGGGCCTTCTTTTTGCCAGCTCTGCCACAAAATCGAGGAAACGGCGCCTATAAACATAAAAAACTGGGGCATTTGCCCCAGTTTGTCTGTCGATTATTCGATGATTTCAGTTACTACACCTGAACCTACTGTTCTTCCGCCTTC
>JAKSSL010000012.1 GCA_024403115.1 Clostridia bacterium | reverse complement strand
TCCTTCACGCGGCGTTGCTGCATCAGGCTTGCGCCCATTGTGCAATATTCCCCACTGCTGCCTCCCGTAGGAGTTTGGACCGTGTCTCAGTTCCAATGTGGCCGATCACCCTCTCAGGTCGGCTACAGATCGTCGCCTTGGTGAGCCGTTACCTCACCAACTAGCTAATCTGACGCAGGCCCATCCCATTCCGATAAATCTTTGACCAATGTAACATGTGATACTATGGTGTTATGAGGTATTAATCATCATTTCTAATGGCTATCCCTTAGAATGGGGCAGGTTGCCTACGCGTTACTCACCCGTCCGCCGCTATCCACTCTTTAAATCAACCGAAGTGTCAATAAAGAGCTTCCCGCTCGACTTGCATGTGTTAGGCACGCCGCCAGCGTTCATCCTGAGCCAGGATCAAACTCTTAATTAAAATTGTATATTAAGACTATTGTCTTAGTATCTGTTTGATTTCTGTCGAATAAACGCTTTTGCGTTTTCTAAAATTATTTAGAATTATTCGTTTTAAGAAATTGTCGAAAACATCCGCATTGGTCTTACCAATTGCTGATTGTTTTTATTAGTTTTTGAAATCATTTGCATGATTTCTTTTGACCAAATTTCTACACTATGAAGTTTTCAATGTTCAGTGTTCGCAGAGTGTTGCGAACATATATGATTATACGCTTAGCACTTTTCATTGTCAAGCACTTTTTTCAAGTTTTTTTAAACTTTTTTTGCGTATATTGTCGTATACCTTTTGAATATTCGACAGTGAAAAGAATAGATATTATTCTTCTCCAATTTCTACCATAATTTGCTTGTTTTCTCTAGCAGCGGCAGACTTGCAAACAGTTCTTAAAGCTTTTGCAATACGTCCTTGCTTTCCGATAACCTTACCCATGTCATCATCAGCCACTAGAAGCTTTATGATATAGCCTTTGTCGTCGGTAGTTTCAGTTACTTGCACTTGATCAGGATTATCAACTAGAGATTTAGCAATTATTTCAACTAATTGTTTCATGTAGTTCAACCGCTTTCTCTATTACTTGATGATTCCTTGCTTCTTTAATAATGCCTTAACTGTATCTGTTGGTTGAGCACCGTTTGCTAACCACTTCTTTGCTGCTTCTTCGTCGATTTCGATAACCTTAGGGTCCTTCATTGGATCGTAGTATCCGATTTCTTCAATGAACTTACCATCTCTTGGTGATCTGATGTCTGCTACAACTACTCTGTAGAAAGGTTTCTTGTGTGCTCCCATTCTCTTTAATCTAATCTTTACCATGTTTTTTCTCCTTATTATATATATTAGCTTTTAAAATAACCCTTTAAACATTCCACGCTTACCGCCTGGACTATTAAAGCGTTTCATTAACTTTTTAGTTTCCTCATACTTCTTTACCAGCTGGTTAACCTTGTTAACTGTTGTTCCAGCTCCTGCAGCTATACGCTTTCTACGAGAAGCATTCAGAATGTTAGGATTTTCTCTCTCCTTTTTGGTCATGGACTGAATTATAGCTTCCATTTGCTTTAATTCCTTTTCGCCCTTTTCAATATCATCATCTGATAGTTTGGCTTGGCCCATGCCAGGCATCATGCCCATAATATTTGCAATTCCACCCATTTTCTTCATTTGTCCCATTTGTTCTAGGAAATCCTCTAGGGTGAATTGATTCTTTCTTAATCTTTCCTCTAGCTTGGCTGCTTGCTCATCGGAATAAGCCTCTTCAGCTTTTTCGATCATAGTAAGCATATCGCCCATGCCTAGGATACGGCTTGCCATTCTTTCTGGGTGGAATAGTTCAAGAGCATCCGCTTTTTCACCAATACCCATAAATTTAATAGGCTTGCCTGTAACCTTTTTGGCTGATAGGGCTGCACCACCTCTGGAATCACCGTCCATCTTTGTCATGATGATACCATCAATGCCCAATCTATCATTAAAGCCATTGGCTACATTTACAGCGTCTTGACCTTGAAGGGCATCGACTACCAGCAAAATCTCATGAGGTTTTACTGTCTTTTTAATAGTCTCAAGCTCCGTCATCAAGGCATCATCGATTTGAAGACGACCTGCTGTATCCACAATCAGCACATTGCAGCCCTTCTTCTCCGCCTCTTTTTTAGCTGCCAAAGCAATCTTTTCAGGTTCCTTGCAGTCCCTCATTGTGAAAACAGGCACATCAACGTTTTTACCAACCACTTCCAATTGATCAATGGCTGCCGGTCTGTAAATGTCGCAAGCTGCAAGCATAGGGTTCTTGCCCTCTTTCTTCAAATACTTTGCCAGCTTTCCGCAAGTAGTTGTTTTACCTGTACCTTGCAGTCCGACCATAAGAAGAACTGTAAAGCCACTTGGGGAATATGTAAGTTTGCTGTTGGCACCACCTAGCAGTTCAACAAGCTCAGCATTAACTATCTTGATAACCTGTTGTCCCGGTGTCAGACTCTTAAGCACGTCCTCGCCCAAAGCCTTTTCCTTAACATTGGCAACGAACTCCTTAACAACCTTAAAGTTTACGTCCGCCTCCAAAAGTGCCAGCTTGACCTCACGCATTGCGCCGTCAATATCAGCCTCAGTAAGTACGCCTTTCCCTTTTAACTTTTTAAATGAATTCTGCAGTTTATCTGATAAACTTTCAAATGCCATGTTAATCCTCTAATTTTTCAATAATACTTTTTATCTTTTTTAATTCTAAAGCAAGGCTAGGATCATCTTCGTAATTGGAGATTACCCGATCTAATTCTAGTTCAATTTCATCCACAGTTTTCAGCGTGTCTTCAAACTTCTTCACCAAGCCCAAGCGTTCCTCATATTTCTGTAAGGATTTCTCCCCGCTCTTCAAAGCCAAATGGACCGCCTGTCTGCTCTTTCCTAACTCGCTGGCTATATCTGCCAAGGAATAGTCCTCATCGTGATACAGCTCGAAAATCTGTTTTTGATTGTCTGTTAAAAGCTCCCCGTAAAAGTCCCATAACAAGGAGTTTTCTGTAATGTTATCAAACATATTTCACCTCGCTCACTGTCAAGCTATTAGCCTTGACACATCAAGCTTTATTATATTACCACTCCAAGCCTATGCTGTCAAGGGTTTTTCCTTGACAGATAATAAAAAAGGCGGCTATTAAGCCGCCTCTATAATTCTTGCGCTATTAAGCTTTCCAAAGTCCATGTAAATTGCAGTATTCGTATACTGTCAAAACCTCTTCGCCTTCAAGAAGTGCGAATTGGGCCTTTGGTTCATCTGTGAATTCAAGGTATTTTACATGTACTCCTTTGTTTGTTTCTGCAACAATAAATTTGATTGCATGTTCCTCTGTCATAGGATGTAATACACTACCAACTTCTACGGAAAGAACATTGCCTTCTTGCTTGAATACTGGTACATGTTTCTCCATTGCGCCATCAGTTTCCCCTGCAACCATTTCATGCATTGGTTCACCACAGCAAACAACTGGTACCTTTGAATCAACTAGTTTTACTACAACATTTCCACAATGTTTACAAATGTAAAATTTAACTTTCATAATAGTGCACCTCCTTTGCATCCATATTCTAAGTGTATATTAGCACCACCCCTGGATATAGTCAACCATTTATTTTGACCAATTTGGGGTAATGTATGCGATTATATATGCGCTAGCACATGTGCCTGATGGATGTTCATAGGCTTTATCATATCTGGTTATTTCCTTCACTATCGACTGAGATGCGTAAGAACTACCCATATTTCCTTCTATAGTCTTTACACCCTTAAACATACTAGAGCAATCCTCTACGACGATTCCAATATGGCTTAATCTAGTCGGTGAAATGCTCTTTGCAAAAACTACAATATCTCCTTTTCTAGGTTTATATTTAGAATCCTTAGCCGGATAGCAATGTGTCAAGCCTGATGGACTGAATTTTGTTCCAAGACTTGCCCCATACGATCCGTTAACAGTTAAGGTCTTATTATTCGTAACAAGACGCTCATATGCCGCATTTTTAGCGAAGTGAATGTCACAGCCTATCTTATTAGCACTTTGCAATAATATTTCGTTCTGATCCGAATAATATATTTTCCCGTCTTGCGCTCCAAACCTTATCCATGCAGGATTATATATGTTTCCAGATTCACAGCCTATGTCATAAAGGCACTTGCCTACAAAACGGTTACACCAACTGTTAGTCGGTGCAATCTTGCAAATATTATCAATAGCTACGCAATCATAATGCTTATCTTTATATTTCTTGGCAGCAGCTACAAAGTCATCTGCCGTAAACTCCTTAGCATTTTCCTCGGCAGTTGAAAAGTAAACAGAATTTGTAAAATAACCGTTAGTCTTTTCTTTATTATATGTCTTAAAGGCTATTTGATATGTCTTGCCTGCTTTCAAGCCGGACAATTGAACACCTTCATTTGCGGTGCTGCTCTTAATCTTCCACTCTGCTCCGGATTCTTTAATCCTATATCTTATTTCATAGTTAGTGGCATATGGAACTTTTTTCCAAGACAATTTCATGCTTGTCTTTCCCGCTGATACTTGTTCAACAGTGTCTTTATCAACATAACTCGGTGTCACATAATCAGTAGTTGAAAAACTCTTCACTGCTGTATAGCTTGAAGTTTTAGTGCCACAAATGGATTGGATCTTGAAATTGTATTTAGTTTTTGTTTTTAAACCGATTATCTTGGCTTCTGCCGAAGATACAGTTTTAGATGACCACTTGCTTGCACTGCTAAGTTTGTAAGCAACTTTAAACTTTTCAGCATTCTTTGGTGCTGTCCAAGTAAGCTTTATAAAGTCTTGGCTAGAATCAGCACATTTTATTTTTGATGCTTCAACTTTACTAGGAGTAGGATAATCCGTTGTGGAAAAACTTACCACCTTAGTGTATTTTGAAATCTGTTTGCCATTAATGCTCTTAAACTTAAAATTATACTTAGTCTTAGCTTTTAAGTTATTAATAGTAGCGCTTGGCTTGCTAGTGGCTACGCTCTTCCATGAGCTTGCTGTGCTGGCCTTGTAGAATACCTTATATGATTTAGTATAATTAGTTTTTGGCCAAGTTAAGCTGATGGAATTATACTTTTTAGTCGCTTTTACTTCCTTAGGTTGAACCCTGTAAGGGAAAGGATCAGTTTGGGCTTTAAGAGTACTTGTATAAGCACTTGTGCCGCTTCCACTTACTGAGCAAACCTTAATATAGTATGTTGCGCCGTAGTTTAAGCCTGAGATTAAAGCGCTGGTTTTACCAACGGATTTTGTTTTCCAGCTCTTGTCGTCCCATTTCTTATATGCCACCTTATAGCTTGCTGCTGACTTTGCTTTTTCCCAGGAGACACTAATGGTGTCTCGTGTTATCTCTCCAGCCTTAAGGCCTTTGGGTGCGGAAACTGTCGCAAAAGCTGTAGTCGCGCCTAGCATAAATATTAAACTTGTAATTAATAAAATTCTTTTCTTCATTTATCTGTATTCCCCTGTAAGTAGAATTGTAGCATTAACACATTAAAAATATATGAAGATATCAACGTGTAATGGCTTCTTTAATATTTTCTCTCATCCTTTTTCTAATGCCCCCAGTACACATTTGTTGTCCCAAGAACTGAGTTACACTATTTCCTTCAACAATAATCCACTTGCCCTTTGCATCATAGGTAAAATCCCAGCCGATATAGTTGAGATGATCAGATATCTTGGTCGCTGATTTTGCTGTTTCTAAAGCTTGCTCCCAGTTTTCCAGTTGATATCCTTCAAAGGTATATCCATGGTCAGGATGCTTTTCATAAACGAATCCGTTTTCGTCCTTGCCCATAGAATCAAAACATCCAGTTTCTTTATCTATGTGTACAAGGATTCCGCCTGCTCCACCGTTATCTATAAAGGAACCTGAACGTCCTATTTTCATAAAGGTGTCTTCAATTGAAAGTTCCCCATTAGGATCTCTATAGCAAACGATTCTAACAGTATTTACTGAATCAGGATTCAACTTTTTAATGCTTGGATGTGCATCTATAAGTTCTTCTAAGTATACTGGATATTTGGAAGTCCACTCTCTAAGAACTTCCTCATCTATGTGGTCCTTATCCCTGTCATATTTAGCAACGCCTTTACCCATTTGGGAAGTTTTTGTCTTTTTCACAAAAACAGGATGTCTATCAATAAAAGCCATGCCTTTATCAATTCCATTTTTTGTAAAATTACAAGCCTCACGTCCAAAGAAATCTTTGTATTTTTTGTAACAAGTATACTTGTTTGAAAGTTCCTTTCTGTATTCCTTAGGATTTAAATGTCTCATCATAACCCCTTTTTCATTACTAGAAAAGTACTCTCCACGAGTCTTTATATCCTTGCCCAAAAACTCAAAGCAAACATATTCATCCAAACTGAAATCCAGAATCTCCTTGCTCAAAAGGATATCGCCTACAATGTTTCTTCCATCCTTTTCAAGCTCCTTGGCAAAATATTTTCCTTGCAGTTTCTCAACTTGTTCTTTCAAAAGCGCCTTGTCTAGGCTCTTGGCATACTTCTTGTTAAAAGCCCAGTATTCTTTTGAAAAAGCATCAAGGTCCAAACCGTTCTTATCACGGTTCATAAACTCACCGCGAAGCTTCTTTATTTCCTTGTCTAAATCCTGTTTTTGTAATCGTTTACCAAACATTATTAAATAAACTCCACTTCTCCTTCAAATCCTTGGAATGCTTCTTCCTTAATCTTTCCCTTAGCTTCAGGAATTACTATCTTCTTAAGCTTCTTGCAATTAGCGAAAGCACCTTCGCCGATTTCAACAATTCCTGGGAAGAATGTGATCTCTTCTAGATTTTCACAGCCTGCAAAGGTTTCACTACCGATGAACTTAACGCTTGGAGATAGAGTAATCTTTTCAAGATTTGTACAAGCTGAAAAAGCTTTATCTCCAATGTGGCGAATATTCTTGCCAACAACCACTTCTTTGATGTTCTCACGGTTTGCAAAAGCTCCTGCTGCAATCTTTATCAGCTTTTCACCATTAACCTTTGCATCCAACTCAATTTTTTCGTTGGCCATAGTATTGTTAAACACTGTAGCCCAGCCATCAAATACTCTGTATTGTAAGCCCTTATTATTCACCTTAGAATATTCGTTTTTATCAATCTTTGCCTCATCGGAAAGATTAGTTCCAAATATATTGTCAAGTCTTTGGTCAAAGTGTACCTTCGAACCGCCCTTGAATCCGATTACATCATTTGTGCTCAAATTATTATTAATCCACTTGTCCAAATCAGCCTCTTCATCAAAAGCTAATAGTGTTCCAGAATACTCTTGAGCCTTCTCTGCGATTTCCTTTGCATTGCTTCCGTAGCAGATAACAACATCAGCTGTACATTCATCAATATGGTCTGCTATCTCATCATTAACCTGATCTTGAAGCTCGCCCATACCGGTAATATCTCCGATTACAGCTACCTTCTTTCCGCCTTCGCCTACGCTGTGGTCACTTAACATTTCCAAAGATGTTCCCAAGGATGTTAGTGATGCGTTGAAGCAATCGGCAAGTATATTAAAGCCTCCAACATTTAACCAGTTTTGTCTAACGCCACTAGTTTGGAATTGAAGAAGACCTTCCAAAATCTTTTCATCTTCCATGCCATATATTTTGCCTATAGCAAAAGCACATAAGGCATTTAATATATTATGTTCTCCAGCAACATTGATGCGTGCTCTAACTCTCTTGTCGCCATAAACAACATCAAAGCTTTGCACCTCGTTGCTCTCTAATACAATATTATCTGCATAGTAGTCTGCCTCATGGTTATGAACTGCGAAGAAGACAGCCTTGTGATCCCCATCATACTTCCATAGCAATGGGTCATCGCCGTTTAGAATAATATATCCGTCTTCGTTCAAACCGTCAGCAATCATCAACTTGTTTCTAGCCAATTCTTCCTGACTACCATAGTTTCCTATATGAGCAGTACCAATATTTGTTACGATGGCAATATCTGGAGCAATCATCCTTGAGTGTCTAGATGCACCACCAGGTCTTCCTCCACCAATTTCTTGAACATAGATTTCAGTTTCAGGAGAAATGTTTTGCACGTTTAGACTGATTTTAACTTGAACGTTAGAATTTCTATAGTTCTTCTTTGTTGCAAAAGCTTGGCTAAGAACACATGTTACCATGTCCTTAGTTGAAGTCTTACCAACACTACCTGTAACTCCTATAGTCTTAACATTTAGCTTGCTCTCCTTGAACCATCTAATTGCAGAAATATGAGCTTCTCTTGATTGTGGAACTTTTACTGAAGGAATATCTAAGTCTAGATATGATATTATCAACTCAGCGCCCTTCTTGTAGGCAACATTTGCAGAAGTTTCCTTTTGCTCATCACTAATTACCTCTTTATCATTAGGGTCATTAAAAGGTTCCAATGAGAAGAATATTGTGCCTGGCTTGCACTCCCATGAACGTGTGCATATTTTGTCATAGTAATAGTCTTCTAGAAAAGCATATTTTTCAGGCATTTTAATGCCTATGCCATCAAATAATTCGCCTATAGTATTCTTGATGCCCCATGCTCCCAATGATCTGTAGATAGTATGGATGTTTCTAATGGCAGATCTATCTCTTGATTCATCACTGCCTGCTTTTGCCACCCTATATCCTAACAGTTCATCACCTTGCATGCTTGCAACTGTAGCAATGGCACCTTCACGATTGATATATGCCTTTGTGTTATGCAAACGGTGATCTTTAGGAACCGCTGACTTCTTAGTTTTTCTCAAGCTAATTCTATAGCAAATGGCTGCTTTCTCAACAGCTTCTTCTGTGTCGCCATACAAAAGTCCAAGAGAATCCAAGCATCTTAGTTCCTTGTTGTCTTGCACAGTGCCTGTCCATCTCTTTAGTGCGCCATCATGGCCTACAACCAATTCATAGCCACGTACTCCCAAAGCCTTCTTAATTGGCTTGTATGTATTAAACTTATCCTCATCAGGGCATTTAAGCATAGCGATGGAATAATCTGCGCCCTTCTTCTCCAGATGATCATGTCTTGCAAAAAACTCAGCTTGCACATCACGAACTCTGCTGCGCTCATCAAATACATAGTTACTGATTCCAAGTGTGAACTCACCAAATTTAACAAGAGCATCATCAAGCTTGGATATATTTATGAATCTTTCAGGCATTGGAAGATCTTCCTCCGCTCTAACAAGAATATAGTCTGGATTTGCTAAATCCGCAAAAAGCTTTTCAGTAAACAAAGCATTTAGATCGGCTTTTTTAATCTCGCCTATAAAGGCTAAATCTAGATTCTCTGAATCGCTATGAGGGAAACTTAACAATTGAGCTTCTTCCACCTTTACCTTTTTGTAGCTGGTCTTAACCCTAATATCGTTATATTTCTTCTTAAGCTTTTTCACAAATTTCTTTTTATTCATGTTCTACTTTACTCCCTTCAAAGGCTCCTTCTCCTATTAGCTGGACGCTTTCTGGGATGGAGCATTCTACTAAGTTAGCGCATCCTTTAAAAGCATTTTTGCCTATGTTAACAAGGCCTTCTTCAATTTCAACTTTCTTAATGTCCTTCTTATTCTTAAAAGCACCATCTGCAATGGCATATATAGCCACTCCCTCTATCTCGGCAGGTATTTTCACCTGACCATTTACTACAGGAGCGTCTTCCAAAATACCATATGGTGAAAAGGCAGAAGTCATGTATGTGTAACCATCCGCCTTGTTGTGCCTGGACAAGGACTTGTGAGCTCCGTAGGCAAATTGAGTGCCAAAAGCATAATCAATAGCAAAAGATGTTTGCAAGTGAGTGATTGTTTTAACAAACAATGAATCCTCTGGCTTTACAATTTCCTTTAAATATTCGCCCAATTCCTCGTGCTTCCACATAAAGCTGCACTTTGTCTTGGAATTCTTCTCTTGGAAAGCTTCCATCAACAATTTGCCGTTTCCAAATCTTTGTAAATCATCATACTCTTGGCTGTCTGTTCCAAAGAAGATGATCTCATCCAAATCAAATTCGGCAATTTTATGACCTAGCTCAAGAGTTTTAGCATCTGCAATTTCTCCCAAACCGTTTTCTGCTCCCAAAACAGCGATTTTGCGTCCCCTGTTGTTAAAAGCCATTTGGCTTTCCAGCATGCTTATCATGGAATCCTCAGCAACATTGTAGCAATCCATCATTAAATAGAAATCGTTAATCTTGCTAAAGTTTTGTCTGATACCACTAGGTCTGTAATCAGCTATACCTTTTGCTGCGTTCTCAGGGCTAACACCCATTTCCAAAGCCAAAGCAAAAGCCATAGCCATATTATATGCGTTGTGATTTCCTAAAACATTCATCTTCAGATGTTGGCTTTTACCGAGGAAAACTATATCGCATTCTAGGAATACTCCCTTTTGCTCAATGTTAACGGCTCTATAGTCTACATCTTCACTATCTACGCCTATGCTTACCACTCTGTGCTCAAATTTATGCGCCCTAAGTCTCTCATCATCAAAGTTTGTAATAACAAGACCGTCGTCTGATAAGAAGTGGTCTATGGAAGCTTTGTCTTCTAACAAGTTCTCAATAGTTCCATAGGCATTAAGTCCGTGTTCCTTAATATTTGTAAATAGGAATACATCAGGTCTTAAAAACTCGGCTCCCAGTCTAACACTGCCTGGAGTTGATGCACCGATTTCTTGGAAGTACATACTTGGCTTTAATTTTCCAGAATTCTTCATAAACTTTTGGATGTTTTGCAGAATTTGGAAGTAGCCGTTTTCATTTCCTCTATGGCCCAAAGCTCTGTAATCATATGATACGGCAGCTTTGCATAGAGCGTTAGTTGTTGTCTTTCCAACTGAACCTGTGAAACTTACCACCTTACCATCAAAAAGTGAACGGTAATGTTGGCAAAGAGTTTCCACAAACTTCTCAATATTTTCTACCAGTATTACTGGATAATCCTCTTCCTTTAATTGGCAGGCATCAAAATCGCTTTTAGGCATAATCATTGCCAAAGGTTCTTTGGCGCTGGCATTTTCTACCATAGAGATAAATCTCTCTCCCTCGCGCCTTAAAGTACCAACATAAATGTCTCCCTTTTTAACTACTTTTGCAGTTCCTGAAATCAATCTAGGATTTTTAATATCTGCAACTTTGTTAAATCTTTTTGGAAGTGGTGTGTTGGTAATTTCACAAATTTCTCGTAGGCTCAAGCCTTCGCAAACCAAAGCGTTTTTTAATACGGCTGCCTTTATTTCATTTTTATTCTTTTTGAGAAAATCTAACATTATTTTCTTCCTCGTTTTTCTTTTTTATCCAAGCGCTCACTGATTTCCAGTTCAGCCTTGTACAATACAGGATCTATGTAGTCTGTAAACAGGAATCTGCGACCCTCTCCCTTGGAGATATATGGCATTTGGCTAAGACCAAATCCAGGGCTGTTGTTTCCCTCAACTATCATGGCATCCTCATTGGATATAGCTACATCCCAGCCAGCAAATCCCACATCATCTCTATAGGATGTTGCGTCTTCAACCAGCTTAAGCACCTTATCCCATAGAGGAACTTGGTAACCCTTAAACTTTATTCCTGAAATAGGATGCTTTTCGTAACTGTTTGCTGCTTCATCAAAAGCATCAGAATCAATTACTCCTGTTTCCTTGTTAACATGAACGGCCATTCCACCTTCTGAGAAATTATCCACAATTCCTCCGTTGCCGAATCTCATCAGCACATCCAGAATCTTAACCTGTCCCTCATGGCGAATGGCTACGATTCTAAGAGTGTTAATTGAACCGTCATAAATCTTATTCAAATCATCGTGTTGTTTGATACATTCTTCGCAAATGTACTTTGGCTTGCTCATGAAGTAATCATATAGAGCCTTTGGATCCTCATCTGCCAAAACATACTTTTCTGTTCCTCTGCCACCAAATAGGTTTACAGGTTTGCAGAATATAAGGTCTAATCCATCAATGAATTCCAAAAATGATTCATAGCTAGCGCCCTCTTCATTTAGCCAGAACTTTCTCTTAAGGAAAGGACTGAATTCTTTGGCGAATCTATCCTTTTGTCTCAATATAGGCAAGCCCGATTTCTTGTTATATGTTTTTGTCACATATTTGCTGTCAAAAGCTCTTGCATAGGAGCATAGTTCCATGTGGCTCTTCTTCCAAGCTTCCATTATCATGTAGTTAACAGGGCTTTGGCCGTGAAGAATTCTTGCCATTTTAATGTCTTTAGTAAGCTTATATCTTGACCAACCTGTTTCCGCCATAATGCGAGCATAATCTTGGTTACGCTTTTCATCTTGAGCCTTGAAGAAAGCAATGATTTCTTCGTCGCTTTTCTCAAAAAGCTTTTTCTCAATATATACCTTTAGGCTAAGCTTAGCTTTAAGATAAGGATACTTCTTTACCAATTGGTCAACACGGCTAGCATCCCCATTGTCATCGCTCTTTGCTGGCGCCTTTTTCTTGGCATTTTTTGCTTCGCTTTCGTCAGCCTTGTTGGCATAGTTTTTAAAGCTATCCTGCTTTGCTTTATCAAACTTCTTGTTTTCAGCAATTCTTTCATCTAAATCATCATATGCCCACAGCTTATCGTTCAAAAACTTTTGAGCGCTGATTCCATATTTCTCAGTAATATGGTTCAACTCTTTCTTCGCTTTTCCATAGCTTAGGTTTTTCAAATCAGCATAGATGTCAATGTATGAATTTTTATTAAATACATTTTTTACTTTACTTAAAAACATAATGTCCTCTCTTACCCTCTTTGTCTAAACGCTTGCTTACCTTAAGCTCGCATTTATATATCTCAGGATCTATATAATCTTTGAACAGGAATCTACGGCCCTCTTGGCTTGGAACATAAGGCTTTTGGTTAAGACCAAATCCTGGGCTGTTGTTTCCCTCAATGATTAGGGCATTGTCCTGTGTTATGGCAACGTCCCAGCCTACAAAGTTAATATCATCTCTGTGTTTTGTGGCTGCTTCTACCAAGGATAATACCTTATCCCAATTTGGCAGTTTATAGCCCTTAAATTTCACCCCTGATATAGGGTGCTTTTCATAGGCATTACCTGCATAGTCAAAAGCGTTAGTGTCAATTGTGCCTGTTCCCTTGTCAACATGAACTACCATGCCATCGGCTGATAGATTATCAACCAGGCCACCATTTCCAAAACGCATTAATATGTCTAGAATGTGAACTCCCTTTTCATCTTGAAGAGCTACAACTCTAAGAGTATTTAAGCAAGAGCTATTTACCTTAGCTATATCTTCATGTTGGTAAACACATTCTTCACAAATATATCTAGGCATAGCCATCAACTGATCGTACAACTTGCGACTATCCTCTGCCTGTAAATCAAATTTCATGGCGCCATATCCGCCAGACATGTTTACAGGTTTGCAGAAAATCTCCTTAACTCCATCAATAAATTCCAGGAATGAATCATAATCTGCATCTTCTTCGTTAATCCAAAACTTTCTACCAAGGAATGGGCCGTACTCAGTGGCAAATTTTTCCTTGTATCTTAATATAGGCAAGCCCGATTTCTCATTGTAGTGATGAGTGACATATTTGCTGTCAAAGTCTCTGGCAAAACCAGCCATTTCCTCGTGGCTTAGTTCCCAGCAACGGCAAGCCATGTAATTCTTTCTGCCCAAGCCGTGTAAAGCCTGTGCCAAAGTTATATCCAGCTTAACCTGTCCCTTGTGCCAGCCTGTCAAATTGGAAACCATTTCCAATTCTTCCTCTTCCTTGCGTTCTCTATCTATAAAGAACTGTTCAACAGCCTCATCATCTAATTCATAAAGCTTGTTATCAACATAGTTCTCCATGTTTAGCTTCTTTTGGCATATCTCATACTTAGCTTTCAATCCAGCGATCTTTTCTTCCAAGTCTGACATAGCCATGTTCAAAGATGTGCCCGCAAATTTTTCGTAGTTTTCTTCCTTAGATTCTTTTCTATATACGGCCATCTCCAAAGCTTCTGTTGGATCCTTATATGCCCATAACTTATTGTTCAAATATTTTCCATAAGTTAATCCATACTCTTCTTTGATCTTGTCCAAATATTCCTTTGCTTCATCATAGGAAATATTCTTGATCAAAGCATAGCTTCTAATATACGAATTAAAGCGCTTTGGTTCTTCAACAGTATTTACTTCTTTCTTTTCTTCTTTTTTGAATAAGCCTGAAAAAGCCATACCTTTACCTCTACTTAATTACTCCATGAGCTCTAAATAAATCACCCATAGCCGACTGCTTTTGTCCACCCCATAGCTGTAAGATGTTTATTCCAGAGGAAGTGTTTGCCTCACAGATATAGTGAATTCCCTCTTCATTTACTATTACATCCCATGCTATTAATTCCATATATGGAAGTTTCTTGTGAGCGGCCAAAACCTCACCCTTCAAAATATCCCAGTTAGGAACTTGAACTCCAGTAAGTTGATTGCCTGAATCAGGATGAGTTTCATATACATCCAAGGAATCGATTCTGCGGCCCTCGCTCAACTTTCCTGTTTCCAAATCGATTTTACAAACCACACCGCCCTTGCTGGCATTGTCAACAGGTATTGTTTCCTTTCTACCTGTACGTTGAACAGCAAAGAAGACTTCAATTTCTTTGGTGTTAGGATTTCTCAAAGTAATTATTCTAATAGTGTTTACTGTCTTATCATAAAGCCCTGCCGCATAGGCATGTTGATGTATAACTTGGGATATATACCAGTTGTCCTTTTCCAATCTATCAACGATAACTTCAATTCCAACTTTTTTATCGTCAAAAATGAAGGAGCCATCTTCCCATTTGATAATGTTTACACCGTTGCCCTTGCCTTTTCTATGAGGTTTGATAATAACCTCGCCTATGGATTTAATAATTTCTAGGCAAGTGTCATAGTCGATTTGACTTCCATCACCGAAATCTAGGATTTTGCCCTTGTCTTTTATAATATAGATTTCTGGGCAATGCATGTAATCTTTAAGAACCTCTGTAGCAACCACCTTGTTGTTAAGCATGTAGTCAAAAGGTTCATTTATATATCTTGATTTATACCAGTCAAACTCTGATAAATATTCCTTTCTCTTGCGAGAGTTCATATGGAAAAGCTTCCATTGATCTGCAGTATAACCGCCTGAAAGATTAGCTCTAACTTTTGAGAAAGGGTTATGATTCATCTTGTTTGGCGCAAAGATAATATTCTTTACATACATCAATACTATTTTGGTCTTTTTTGTTAGTTTTTTATAAACTGCTATAGCATCCATTTATTTTTCTACCGCCTTCTTATAGTCTTCTGGACTGTTTATATCGTATGCAAGCTCTTCAATATTTAGAAAATCGCCTGCGATTGTTTTCACTGTGCCCATTGGCAAGCCCTCATAGGATTGATACACCTGCCATCCTTTGCAAGCCTCAACTTTGCCCTCTTCAAAAGCACTTCTCACCTTATGTTTATGTTCCTTGAAAAGCTCCCCGTCCTTAACTTTGATGGCAACTATGGATTTACTGTTGCCAAAGAAACTTAAAGGGCCAAATTCCTTTTCAATGATTGCTTTAATACAATCATCGGAATAGAAGGTATCACCGTAAAGGAAACAGATGTTATCCTCAAGGAGTTCCTCGGTGAATCGCTCTATCTCCATATCGTTGTGAAGAGGCTCATAGCGTGTAGCGCCGTCCAAGTCATACTCAGGATTATGAGAAGTAATGATTACCTCAGCCTGCTCATCATACATGTGCAGACGCTTTATAGTTCTCTCTATTAACTTTTCCCCCTCGATTTCCACGAAGTGTTTTGGTCTGTCTAGGTAATTGTTCCATCTGGTACCCTTACCATCAGCCATAATAATGTATTTCATTTATTTTACCTGTAATTTACTTTCAATTAACTTGCAAATCTTCTCTGTGGAATGGCCCAAATCTTCAGGTAAATAGTTCTTTCTGAATTCTTGATACCATTCTCCATGTTCCTCGCCTTTTTCTACATCGTTGATCAATTCAACTATATCCTTGTAGCTTGCTTTTGGAACTTCTCTAAAAGGATCTAAGTTAATACCGTTATTAGCCATATAGTCTTCATAATCATACAGCCACCAATAAACCTTCTTGTTAAGGCAGGCTGCCTCCAAAGCTATAGCGCTATAATCAGTTATAACCGCCTCCGCTGCTGCCATTATTTCCATAGTGGAAATCTCTGGGCAAAGAGAAATGTTTGGCACTCCCTTAAGGAAACTCATATCCGCGCCCATTTCTCTAGGATGCAATTTGATTACCAACTCAATATCCTTGCCTTTTACGGCCTCCACAATAGGATGCCAATTTCCTTCCATATTTCTTCTGAAAGTAGGCGCATATAGAATAATGCGTTTATCCTTTAAATATGCATATTTATCATAAAGCTTATTGATGTTTTCCTCTTGAGTCTCAATTAGATAATCGATTCTAGGAAGGCCATAGTTTAACAAAACTTTTTCATCGCAGTGGAAGGATTCCACATAATATTTGTTCCAAGCCTTACCACCTGCAATAATGTAGTCGTAATTCTCGTGCATGTGTAAAGTTTTCGCATACTCAGCTTTACGACCACCCTTTTTGCCAACAGCGGCATAGCCAGACTTCTTAATCTTACCAATTGCATGCCACAATTGAATAACTGTCAAATCCTTCTTATGATTCAACATGCTGACTGCTGGCCAATAAGCATCGATTATGCAAACGCGAGCATTTGCTAGGTGATGCATGCTTTTTAGCAAAGCTCCCATAAACTTGACAGCAGAAAGGCCTTTTCCTATTCTGTGGCAAATAGTAATAATTTCCACATCTGGGTCTTCCGCTTTTAATCTATCTATGATCATTTGATAATCCAAAGTCAATTCAGAAGATTGTCTACTGCAAAATACTATTTTTTTGTTTTTTGTCTTTTTCAGCTTCATAAAAGCGTAAATTATTTTCATAAACAAACGCAATATTAGAGCTAAAAATTGTACGATTTTTGTCTTCATAAACACCCGCCTCAATAGACATATTTCCCCTTATAATATTCACAGTTATTTTATCATAAAATGCTTGATTTTTCAAGAAAAAAGGGCCCTTTAATTAGGCCCTTTTATGCTATATTTTGAATTGGTTTTTACCAATCTGGATGCACATAACAAAGTATGTATTTGCTTGTATAATAATGCTTGCTTCCGCTTTCACGGTATAGCTTCATTGTCTTCTTTGTTTTGTAGCTACCGCTCTTCATATTGCCTTCAATAGTATAAACCTTGAAAGCACTATTGCTGTCTTTTGTTACTATTCCCACATGGGTAATTTTCTTTGAACCCTTGGAGCTTGTAAAGAATACTAAATCGCCCCTTTGAGGGTCGTAATTAGGATCGTAATGGCATCTCTTGCTGTTTACATCCTTCTTCCAAGAACTGTATTTGTTCTTGTAAATGAAGTTTACTTCTGCACCGCATTTCTTGACAGTGTTTTCCAGAAGTGTCTTGTTATTATATGCATAGCCTCTGCCAATTCCATACCAGACATACTTGCCCAGCTTGCCGTTTTTGGAAGCAAGTTGTGGAATAGTGTTGCACCAATTGCAAGTTGGGTGTTTTCCCTTAAGCCATACAGCTTTATAAGTTTTTCCCAAATACTTTTCTGCTTGTTTTACAAATTTATCCGCTTTTGTTATTGTCTTTGCGTTTGCGCTTTCCATTAATCCGAATGAGGTAAAAGCCATCACTCCTACCAATAATAGCGCGCCGATTCTTTTTCTCATATATATTTCCTTATTCTAATATTTTGGTATTACATAAGCCACAATCTTGTTATGAGAATGGCCTGTACCACTTGTGAAAGTTCTCACATTGACTCTCTTGCCTGAAGCATTTCCATCAATAATTGGAACCTTCTTTAAAGCACTCTTGCTGTTCTTTGACACGATGCCTATGTGTGAATAGCTTAGTTTGTATGGCCTTGACATCATAATCAAGTCGCCTTTTCTTGGCTTGTAATTAGGTTTGTATTTGCATCTCTTCTTGTAGTACTTCTTATACTTTTTGTAGAAGCGCTTGTTTACAAATACGATTGTGCCGCCTTTTGTATTTACAGTTTTCTCGAATATTGTTCTTGGCGATCCAGACTTTGTGTAGATGCAATACTTGTTGCCTGACTTCTTAGCACAGTATGCTACAAACTTTCCACACCATCCACCACGAAATCCAAAATATCTAGCACTATTGTGATTATATTTCTTTGCTTGCTTTACCATTGAGCTGGCGCTAGCGAAACTCTCAGATTGGCTAAAACCAATAGCTGAAATCATTGAAAATGCTAGCATAAACATCAAAGCGATTGCAATTATTTTCTTTGTAATACTTATTTTATTTTCCATAGTAAGTATTATACAGGATAAATGTGTTGGTTATGTGAAAACTAAAAAAAGGCGCTCAAAGCGCCTAAATTTTATAGTTTTCCGAAAAGCCTTGTTACCGTATCAGTTAAATCCGCTCCGCCCTTAGGACTGGATTTAAATAGAATTGCATCTCCCTTTTCTATGGTTTCTTTGATAGCTTTTTCTAGTTCAAACTCATCCATAAAACATTGAGTTTCCACGCCATGGGATGATGCCACTTCTCCAATAATTGCACCACGCTTGCCATAGCATAGAAGCTTATCAATTCCCAGCTCAACAAGATGTTCTCCAAACTTTGTATGCCAGCTTTTAGAGCTTTTTCCCAACATAGCTACATTGCCCAAAACCGCAACTCTGTGTTTACCTTCAGCCGGGATCATCTTAGCTAAAGCATCTAGGGATGAAAGCATAGAATCTGGGGTAGCACTTGCACAGTCTACCAAAAGCTTGTATCCGTCCTGTTCAAAAGCGTGTTGTCTATAACCTGTTGTTCTAAACCTTGATAAAGCTGAAACAAGTTTATGGGGAGCTATGCCAGCATCCATTCCAACAGCAAATGCTATAATGGCGTTTCCAATATTGTATGCGCCTGCAACATTAAGCGTAGCTGGGAAACGACCAGCTTTACAAACTATTGTAAATTCCAATTTGTTTCCATAGTCCTTAATGTCTTCAGCATAGTAATCGGATTCCTTGTTATAGATACCGCATCTTACCACATCAACATCTTTGATATCTGCATTTTTAAGATATTCATTATCATTGTTAATGTATAATTTTCCCCCATCTTTTAGACCATCTGCGATGGAAAGAGTTTCTCTAAGCACATCGTGCACTGTTCCGCCAAGCTGGCTTAAATGGGCATCTCCCACGAAAGTGACTACAGCTGCATTTGGCGCTATTATTTGTGAGCAACAAGATGCAGAACCGCGTGTTCCTTCATGGATTTCTTGAACGTATGCATCAAAGGAATCGTTTAGCTTTTGAACGCAGAAACCTACTCCTCTGTATGTGTTATAGTTGCCTCTTACATCCAATACATTATATCCATATTTCATCACGGTCTTGATCATATCTGTGGTAGTGGACTTGCCGATTGTTCCTGTTATACCTACAGTGTAAACATCGTATTTTGACTTAATCCTTTTGCAAATCTTAACCCATTCCTCAAAGACTTCCTCCACCTGTATTGATGGATAATTGTCTATTTTTTCTTCGCTTACAATCAAAATCGCACCGGCCTCAATGGCTTGTTCTTTTGTGATTGCTGTGCGGTCCCCGTGCTTGTCTCTATTGTCCAAGAAAGCAACGCATCCAGGTACCAGCTCAGTGGTACGAATAATAACGCTTTGTACCTTCTCATCAATAGGAAATTCGCCTTTATAGTCTTCAGGGTTTTTACCCAATAATTCATAGATTTCTCTAATGCTAAGCTGTGGCATAAATCCATTTCTATTGTGCAAAACTTCAGTCTTCGCACTTGGCTTGATTTCATCGCCAAAGGCATTTTTGATGGCACTGATATGTTCTTTGTGTGATTCTTCCTTGTATGAAGAACTGTAGTATGGATTTAACGGATAAATCATTCTTGCACTCTTGTCTTGTCTCATCATATAAAAGCAAGGAATGTACTCATCCATATAGTTTACATTACCATCGAAGTCTTTAAAAATTCTTATCCTTACAAAAGCAGACAGTTTTTGAGAGTCTGTGCCGATTAAAGTTCCTAAGGAATTTACCACTCTCACATTACGTCCGTCTTTTGTTTTTATTGTTTCGTTTTTGCCCAATTCTTGATTGTCATTGAAAACAATATAGTCTGCTCCCCCATTGGCAAGCTTCTTCAGGAACAACTTCTTTTGATTCTTACGGCCTAGAAGGATTACAAAATCGCAATCCTTTCTATTGCTTTCTATATCTTTCAAAAGCTGTTTCTTGTCAAAGCCTTGCTTATAGTCAAAAGAGATTAAACATAGCTTTAAACCATTCATTTCAAGCTTTCTAAGAGCATACTCCTTGCCGTAAAGATAATCAAAAGGAGTATCCTTGAAAGGCTCTGCGCTTGTATTTATTGGAGCAATCAAAGCGTCGGAATCTTCTGCAACGCTTGTTAGTCTAGACAAACTTTTATCAGGATCATAGCTTTTAACTTTTTTAAGCAAGCCACCAATGGATAGGACAAGCTCGTCTTTTGCCGAATCACTTATAGAATGAAAAGTTTGATTGTTTTCATCGTAATTAAAATTATTCATTCTCTTTCTTCTTTCTGCTTGTAAGATAGAAAATTGCTCCTAATACTACCCAAATCAATAGACAAATGTATGACTCTTTGCCTAATGAACATGAGAACATAGGTAGTGGAACTAATAGCAATACTGTAAATACTATGGCAAAAATTGTGCCTAGTATGCCACTGAACATAATGGCCTTGTTGCCTTCTTGTTTAGCAAACTTAAATGCTGCAATGGAAGTATATCCATAGCCTATAGCCGCTCCTGTTGAAGACATGTCAACAATCCATCCCAAAGCTGTTCTTCCAAAGAATGGAGCAACCAAAGCGATAATCATAATAAATATGATTGCGTTCTTTGGAGTCTTTGATTTTTCATCAAGCTTGCCAAACCATTTTGGAAGTACTTTTTCAAGTGACATTGAGTATAGCAATCTGCTTGTTGCCATATAGAATCCAACGATTCCTGATAAGATGGCTGCAAGTACAGCTACCCCTAGAAATACCAAACCTGCTGTTCCTAACAGCTCATTTGCTGCATTGAAAGTAGGTAATGATGCTAATCCATCAAGATTTGGAAGGTCAGCAATATATTCATCCCATGATGCATATCCATCTGGCACAACCATAGCTGTAATAGTGTTTAACACAACGTAAACGCCTGCGCCAAATAAAACTGAAATGATCATGATGACCTTTGTCTTCTTTGGCGAGAACTTAAATTCCTCGGAAGCTTGTGGTATAGTGTCAAATCCTACAAAAGCCCATGGTGCCACAGCAACGACAGCCAAAACACCAGCGACCTTAGAACCACTGCCTCCTGCAAAAGCAGGCTTTAAATTATCAAATGATGCAATAGGATTAGTCAAAGCTGCAACTGCAACAACAACTACGCCACCTACCAAAGCGAATACCAATAAAGTTTGGAATACACCTGTAAATTTTACGCCCTTGATACTTAGCACTGCAAACAATACCAAAGCGACAACGGCTAACAAAATTTCTCCCAAGTAAATATCATATCCTGCCACTTGATAGTGTAAGCCTACTTGGAAAACATTATTCATCAAATTTCTTCCAATCAATGCCAAAGCTGTTGCATTAAGCGGAACTATTGCCAAATATGACAAGCCTAAGAACCATGCGCAGACAAAGGCATGATTTTGGCCAAAGGCCATATTTGTATAAGTGAATTCACCGCCCGCAATAGGGTATTTATTGATCATAAAGTTATAGTTAAAGGCAATTACAATCATAATGATTGCTGCGATTGCCATAGCTATTGCAGTTCCCAAAGGTCCAGCTTGACCTAGGAAAGTGTTGCCCGGCATTACGAACGCGCCCCATCCTATGATGCAGCCCAATGCTAATGCCCACACATTAATCGGTGAAAGCTTCTTTTCTAATCTTACTTCTTTCGCCATTTTCTTTTCTCCTTTATAAAGAATAAAAGGGGGCGCTTTAAAAGCCCCCCCTATAAAACTAATCCTCGTATTGGATGGCAACCTCTAATGCTATTTCCATCATTTGAGTGAATGTCTTCTCTCTTTCTTCAGCTGAAGATTCTTCCCCAGTAAATGGGTTGTCTGAAATAGTAACAAGAGCCAAAGCCTTCTTACCATATCTTGCTGCAACTGTATATAGACCAGCTGCTTCCATTTCAGCTGCAAGAACTCCCATCTTTTGCCATTTTTCCAACTGTTTATCTTCAGTGTAGAAGTTATCTGAAGAAGCAATGTTTCCAACAATTGGTTCTTTGCCTAAACTTCTGGAAACTGCTACTGCTTTTTCCAAAAGCTCGAAAGATGCAATTGGTGCATAGTAACCTGCAAGACCGATATGCTTTGCAAAGTTTGAGTTAGTGCATGCGCCCATGCCCATAACTACATCACCAATTTTCAAACCAGGTTCTACAACGCCTGCTGTTCCAATTCTAATAATATTTTCTACCCCAAATTCAGTAAATAATTCTTGAGAATATATACCCATTGATGGCATACCCATTCCCGAAGCCATTACTGATACCTTTTTACCCTTATAAGTTCCTGTATATCCTTGTACTCCACGAACATTGTTTACTAGTACAGGATTTTCAAAAAAATGTTCAGCTATGAATTTTGATCTTAGTGGATCTCCTGGCATCAAAACTGTTTTTGCAAAATCACCTGGTTTTGCGTCAATATGAGGTGTTCCCATTATTAATTCCTTCTTTCTTGTTTAAATTATTTTTTTATTACGCTACCAATTATTACAACGGTAGTTCCTTTACCAATGTTGTTAAAGATCCAAATTGCATCTTCTCTATATAGTCTAATGCAACCATGGGAAGCGTTCTTTCCCATTGCAGCTGAATAGAATCTACGATCTGGTGTCCATTCCTTGAAGAATTCAGGTATTCCTGCCTCTTCTTTTTCTATCTTGTATAATTGTGAATGGAATCTTACAGAAGCATGGATTGTTGTTGCATTATAGCATACATATCTATCCACATCTTCATCTGTGAAGTATCTAACCTTATTTCCTGTAGTCTTAAATACTCCGCCGTAAGTCATACTTACATTTGCTTTTTTCTTCTTGTCATATTTGTATTGACCACAGCAGCACTTCATAATATCGCTTACATACCAGCTTCCGCCCTTGCTGTGCTTCCATACAAATACTCTGTTTTCACTGGCTGATATGGATAATAGGTATTTCTTGCTACTCTTTTGCTTCTTAACCTTATCCCACATACCTTTGCTTGTGCCTAGGCATTGACCCTTTGAAAAGTAATACTTGCATGCCTTTGAATAAGATTTTCCAGAAGTGTATGCAGCCTTTTCGTAGATAGTAATTACACCGCTAGCTTGTCCGCCATCAGCTTTTGCATAATAGCATCCATTCTTAACATACCATCTAAAAGTTTTTACTGTCAATGATTTCTTTGTGCACCATTCTCCATAGGCTTTAACACCATTAAATTCATTGATGGCTCTAACTCTAAAATAGTACTTTTTGCCATTAATTAAAGTCTTAACCCCTGAGGATAATTTTGATGCGCTGACTGTTACTGTCTTTCTGATAGTTTTAAATGAACTGCTTGTACTTGCTTGAATTTGATACTTATCTGCATAAGTCACCTTTCCCCAAGTAATTGTTGGAAGAAGTGAGCTAGTATTTACAAGCTTCTTGATTGAAGTCTTCTTTGGCTTTGTAGGCACTGACTTTACTGATGAAGCTTTGCCCTCATGTCCGTCTTTATAAACAGGGCTTACCTTATATGCATAGTCGTGTCCTGCTGATAAGCGTGTAAAAGCATATGATGTTTCACTTGTTTCAAAGTATTTAACCTCGCCACTACATTTTCGCTCGATCTTATACTTTTCTACACCCTTTACAGCGTCCCACTTAATAGTATGACCAGTTTGGCTGTTATTTGAATACTTCAAGCTTGTGCTTTTAATGTCTTGATAAGCGATTTGGAAACTAGCTGATATTTCACCAGTATACTGTTCCTTGTACTCTTCTTTTGGCTTAAATGTAAGCGTAGCTTCACCAACATTCTTGTTATTCTTGTATTCTATGTCATAAACCTCTGCTGGTATTACTTCACCATCTACTGTTAAAACAGGATTCTTTTGTGTAATCTTCTCACCAGTATAGTACATTTTGGCTGTTATCTTTGTAACTGTGCCTTGGCTGAAATCTATTATATCAGCGGCAAAAGCCATGCCAGTAAATGCAAATACCATGACTAATGATAAAATTGTAATTCCTAATACTTTTTTAACTCTCATCTTCTAACCTTCTTTTATTTTTCTAATACAAATACCTTTGTGCCTGGCTTAACATGGTCGTAAATCCACTTGGCATTTTGCTTGTACATTCTAAGACAACCATGAGAAGTATCTACTCCCATATCTCTGTTGTAGTACTTCGTAGAGCTTAGATATTGATACAATTGTGAATGGAACATTACCGATCCATGGAACGGTGTTGCGTACCAACAAGTATAATACTTAATCTTGCCTGTTGGACCAGAAAACTTTTTCTTTTTCTTTTCTTTAACTGTGAAATCCCCTGGCAGAGTTTTGCCGTTCGCACCAGTTACACAAGGCCAATTGTATTTCACATACCATTTGTTGTTCTTTTTGGCGTATATGAATACTCTTTTATACTTGATTGAAACTGTGATTATATATGGCTTATCAGTTTCGCACTCCTTGACTTTCTTCCACATAGCCCTGGAAGTTGCAACCAATTCACCACTTGTATCGTCCATATAGTATCTTACTTTGGTATATACGGTCCTACCTAATTTTCTACCCTTAAACTTAGTGTAGGCATAAAAATCAAGCTTAGGATCGCCATTAACAAAGTAATAACGTTTTCCAAGAATAGTAGTCCAGCCTGTAGTGTTCATCTTGATAGTCTTGGCTGGGCTCCAAGCGCTTTTGATGGTACGTCCATCGCAAGTATTAACACTGCGAACCTTAATATATGTAAGCTGATTATTTTTAATGCTTCTTATATAGGAATACAGCTTGTCCATACTGGAAACCTTTGTGATTTTTTTCTTATCAAAATTCTTGTATGTAAATGAGGCCACTTCATAGCCATCGCCCTTGGCTTTTAAATACTCTACGCGAGCTCTCTTTGTCTTGCTGGCCATTAGCTTCTTAATCTGTGGTGTCTTTGGCTTTGTAGGCAAACCAATTACGCTGTCCTCACTTTCAGCCTCACCATTCTTTGCTATTACATGATAATAGTAATCCTGTCCATAGCCCTCTGCTTTTGTATAAGTAAAAGTGTTTTTATTTGTCTCAAAGCTACCAATTTCTTTGCTATTCTTGAAAACAGTGACTTTATAGCTTTCTGCACCTTCTACAGCATCCCATTTGATTTTCTGTACACTTCCCTCGTTGCTCACTTTGTGAAGCTTCACTTTCTCCAAGGGAGTAGGTTCAGTGGGCCCTGGTTCAGTTGTATCGGCAAAAGCCACGGAACTTCCACAAATAGTAAAAGCTAAAACTAATGCTCCAATCCTTCTTTTATTCATCTATGACAATGTCTCCTCTTTCTCTTTCAATTTACGTTCAGCTTCAGCCTCTCTCATATAGTTTGGCTCTAACTTGTCAAAGCTTACAGGCTTTCCCCATAGGAATTTCATAAAAGCATCAAGACCTACAGATTTAGCGCTAGGATATCTAAGAGCCTCATTAGCGAAAACTCTACGCTCTGCTGGAATAGCTTTTTTGATCATATCCTCATATGCGTCAATTCCATCACCATAGAATGTCACCTTGCCATAAGCCTTTTCTTCAATGGCTTGTAAAACCTCGTCCATCATGTAAGGGCCTGGTGGCAAAAGTGTTCTGCAGTTATAGTCTCCTCTATCGAAAATTGCGCCGTATACCTGTCCTCTTCTCGCATTGATAATTGGACAGATAAGTCCTTCGCTTTTTTCTTGTTGAATAAACGCTTTCAAAGAATCTACAGGCACGCAAGGCAAATCTAGACTTTGAGCCAGTGCTTTTGCTGTAGCAATTCCTATTCTAATTCCAGTAAAAGATCCTGGGCCTACGGAAACTGCAATGCCTGTTAAATCTTCCTTCTTTACTCTTTCCTGCTTTAATAATTTATCAATCAGAGGCATTAAATCCTGTAAGTGATTCATCTCCTCTTCTGATCTTTTCATTTTAACATTTGCTTTTGCATCCAATAGAGCTACTGATGCATATTTTCCTGTTGTTTCAATTGCTAAAATGTACATTTATAAATTCTCTCCTCTGGGCCTTGCCCATATTCCAAATATATGAATTTTGTGTCATCAGGCAATATATCTTCGATTATGTCTGCCCATTCGATGACGCATATTCCCTTTCCAAAAAGATAGTCGTCAACACCGATTTCAAACATTTCCTCACTATCCCCAATGCGATACACATCGAAATGATATAAAGGGATACGTCCGCTCTCATATTCTTTCACTATGGTGAAAGTGGGGCTAGTTATGTGTTCAGTAACCCCAAGGGCTTTTGCAAGATACTTGGTAAGAGCAGTTTTCCCTGTTCCTAAGTCTCCTACTAAAGCTAGAACATCACCAGCTTCAGCGCTAGCTGCAAGCTTAATGGCAAAATTCTTTGTATCCTCTTCATTTTTCATTGTATATGTATGCTTGATTTCCGGCATTAAATTTCACCATTGTTGACAGCGTCAATTGCCTTTTGCAAGCTATCATCTTCTAGCATCAAGGCTTTTAATCTGTCGTCGTAATCTCTCTTTGGAAGATGGACTTTGCTTTGCTTTTTCAGCAAAACTCCTGTTTCTATCTTCTTCATCTTAAGTTTGAACATTAGATAGTCGCTAACGTTCTCCTTGTATTTTTCAATCTTAGGATAATCTGGTGAACGGTTGATTTCAGGAATCTTGATGCCATCTTCTGTAATGGCAATGTCGAATCCGAACCATTCTATTTCTCTTAAATCCTTTGCGATGTCAAGAACTATTTGACGAACCTTATCCCAATTAGGCATAACGCCCTTAATTGGAACCTTTGTATCAGGATGGCAGTCAGTTGGAATGATCTCACCATCTTTGAACAAACGAGCATCACCATATTCACCAGTAATTGGATCTATGGATGCAATCATACCACCAGCGGATACATTGTCGATTGTACCTGTGGCTTCAGTTCCTATTCTGATATAAGTGTTTGCTATTTCAGGATTAAATCCATCCTTCTTGAAAACAAGTAGTCTAATAGTATTAACTGCTTTTGGATAGATTTCAGCTGTCTTTGGATGTTGAACTATGAATTCAGTAACCAAATAAGCATTTCCTTCTTCAGTCAAAATGTCGATAACATCTTGTTCTGTGGCTTCCTTAAAGTTTAGGAAGTACTTGCCGTCGTGGTATTCTGTTCTGTAGAATCCATCGCCGTGGCTTCCTTCACCAGGTTTCATTGCCACTATGCCCTTGGCTTTAATCAGATCAAGGACATCGCTCATGCTAGTCTTATCCTTGTCTTCACAGTCTAACAAAGGAGTAATCTTTGTTATTCCGCTCTTTTGCACAACTTGATAGTAGTAGGCTGGTAGATATTGCTTGTAATTAACTCCCACATATTTAATGGTCATCTTGTCTTCCAACCATTCCTTGTAGTTTGAGTTAATATGTCTCAGCCATCTATATTCGAAATCTGCAAGATAATCTTGCCAGTTCTCTTCAGTAATGCCGTATTGAGCTATTCTGTGAGAAAGGAAACCGTGAGCATAAGCCCATTTCTTTGTTTCCTTGCTGGAATTCTTATTATATTTTCTATCCTCTTTCACATTCTTTGGCCACATCCAGCTTAAATATGGTACCAAGCCAACAGGATAGAACAGTTTAGCTTTTACAAATTTGTAATATGAAAAAGCTCTCTTTCTAACATAATTGAAGCGATTGATAAATGAGCTTGCATATGCCTTCTTCTCTTCAGCAATATCTTTTGCCAAAGCCATGTATTCAGGGCAATCAGCTAATTCTTCAAAATCAACTTCGTCTCTTATGGCTTTAATAAGCACATTGTCGTTGTTGTCAACTTCCAAAACAAGCTTGATGAAGTTAACAAAAGGTGCATATTCCATAATGCTTGTCGCTAGCTTGGAAACCTGTTCCCTTTGCTCAGCACTGATGTATGGATTATCCTTGTTAAAATCGAATTCATAATCCCCTGTGTCAACAATGCTTGAGCCTTCTCTAGCCACAGCCTTAATGATCTTGGATTTTCCAAGACCGTCACCCATAATGTACAGGTTAATATAATTAAAATTCTTTAATTCGTTCTTGTGTAAGATGATCAATTCTCTGTCTTCATTTTTAATGAATTGGAAGACTTTTTCGAAGCTTACATCTCTACTGTCTATTGTATACTGACCTCTATTAAAAGAAACTGAATGCAATACGGAACCAATCTTGTCGCAGATTTGGAAGCTTCCCTTTTCTTCTGCAAAAGCCTTTATTACATCATAAGGATTAGCATCTAAGTCAGCATCATCGTTCATAGGAATAAATCTATTCTCGTTGTTTCTTCGTATTACGTGATAAAGGGAGTCATCCATGTATTTATTAAAAGGCTTAAAGATGTAATGTATGTTTACATTGTTCTTAAACCATTTTCTGTATACTCCATTTATTGGACGGCTTTGATAGAATTCATACTTTTCTTGGAAAAGCTTTTTGTCCTTGTATTGAGAAACATTAACTCTATACTTGCCCAATTTCTTTGCCAAATACTTTTCTTTGTTAACCTTTTTGGCGCCACCATTGGTGAATCCGCGCTTTTCAAGATCTAGAATTCTCCACAACCAGAATTGCTTATATACAATCATTTTAGGGCTCATGCCCTTTAATCTATAGCTGTTTAAGCCGGAAGCAAAATATTTTCTGATGTGATCAGTAACCGCTGGGTTGAAAGAAAGACCTGCTGGAAATACTGGAGATAGATTAATATATTCCAACTCCAACGCTCCATCTCTTTCTTCAAATTCTACAGAAGCAAAAGCTATATTATGTCCCGAAAAAGCGTTTACTATATCACGGCAAGCCTTCTCGATAAGTGGGTTTTCCATACCAACGCTTGCGCAAATGAACTTGCCATTTGCATACTCGCCTCGTGTAATTCCTGCCACATAAATGTTTTGGTATTCACGGTTAGTATATAGATATATGCTCAGACGCTTCATACCAGTCTTTGCTTTGCGAGATTTAACCTCTTTGCCAACTCTTGTGATGTAGCGCTTAACAAACTCTCTTCCTTCAAGATTTTCTGATGAATAGGCTTTAAATACCTTTTCTAGTCTTTCATACAAAATTGGGTCGAATCTTTCCGGAATAAGTCTATTGGAAAGCTCTATAAAAGCCATGAATTCCTTTTCACTAATCTCATCATGATCTTTACTTATGTTGGCTTTTGCCCCAATATATGCAAGAGCACTGTATCCTGCCTTGTGGGCACGAGCAATCTCCTTGCTATTAAAACCGTAGTTGTAATCCCTAGCGCAGGATTTATACCAATTTGTGTTCAAGCTGTTTTTGGCCAGCTTATATTGTAATTTGTATTTTGCTTTTGCAAAAATATCTGCCATTTATTTACTCCCAAAATATATCTTGAGTACTTGATAATTTATATATTGCTTCTGCGTAAAGCTTTGTTATTTGTACCAAACGGTCCACAGAGGCTCTTTCGTCTACTTGATGCATATAGTCCCCATCTTCTGGAAAAAGGGCGCCATATGCCACAGCATTGTCCATGGCTTTTGCGTAGCTAACACCGCCTGCAACAATAGCTTGGTCCTCAGGGCTACCACCGTTAGCCACATAAGTTTCCAACAAAGCCTTAATAAGGGGATGTTCAGGTGAATAGTAGAACGGTTCTGAACCCTCGCTTTTAACGATTCCCATACCGCCTTTATCTATTACGTCTGAAATCATTTCATAGAATTGATTTAGTTTCAAGCTTACAGGAACTCTTACATTGCATGTGAATGAAGCAGCCTCTTCATCGAATTTGCACAAGCCCACATTCCAAGTAAGTTTGCTGTGCTCATCCTCATAAGCACAGTCCATATTTTCACCGTAAACCTTAAAACCGATATACTTGTTATAGAAATCTATAGCCTCATTAGCGCTTTCATTGGCAAAGTTAATGTTCTTAAGGAAATCCATCATGATGGTAATGGCATTCATACCTTCCCAAGGTCTCGCACCGTGAACTTCAAGCCCGCTAGTTGTGATCTCAAGGGATTTACCAACGCCTTTTGCCTTAATTGACCAAGGTCTGCCATAGCTTTCTCCGCCTAGCTCATAATTCTTCACCATTTCACGAATGTGATCGTAAACCAGCTTGTCATCTGCAGTAATAAGGGCACGACAATGGCCGGCAACCATGTTGGAAGCCATACCGCCTTCAACGGATTTTAATACAACTCCGCCTGCAGGAGCCTTTTCAAATTTCTTAACCAAATCGAAAGTTGCGATGCCTTTTTCTCCATTGACAACAGGAAAAGCACTATCAGGAGTAAAACCAAAGTCTGGCATTTTTACCTGTTTCTTGTAGTAATTCATTCCAGACCAGCCCTGCTCTTCATCAAGACCAATAATCAATCTTATCTTCTTAGCTGGCATATAGCCCATATCCTTCATTGTCTTCAAAGCAAACAGGCAGGCAACCAGAGGTCCCTTATCGTCCTGAGTTCCACGGCCATGGATGAAATTGTCCTCATCAATATGAGCTGAAAAAGGCCCATACTTCCATTGAGATTCATCGCCAACAGGAACAACGTCCAAGTGACCAAGAATTCCTAGACATTGATCATTAGTTTCTTTAATCAAGCCGTTCTCGTCAAGAATCTTGCCGCCCCATTCCAGGTGGCCACCATAGTTGTCGGCATTAAAAGTTTCAAAGCCATTGTCTTTTCCATATTCAAGCATGTGCTCAAAAGCCTCTTGAACTCCTTTGCCGAAAGGATAGATGCTTCCATCCTTCGCCTTGTATGCTTTTGTTTGGACTGAATTGATTTTAATTTGCTCAGATAACAGCTCAATTAGCTGGTCTTTGTTCTCTTCAATTCTTTCCTTCACTTCGTCAATAAAAGCCATAACCTTCTCCTCAGCTTTTCAATCAAAATTAGTCT
>JAKSSL010000011.1 GCA_024403115.1 Clostridia bacterium | reverse complement strand
CAGGGGACTGAAAATCCCCGTGTCCCTGGTTCGATTCCGGGTCTGGGCACCACAATTAAACACCTATCGAGGTGTTTTTTTGTATTTTTAAGGGGGTTTTTAATGTTAAATTAAGAGGATTAATTTATATTATATTGTAGCCTGAAGAAGAAGGCGAAAATTGTTGAAAAATCTTGTTTTTCCGTTGAAGAACAAGAATCAATATGTTATAATATTTAAGTTAAATATGTTTAAAATTCTTAAGGAGGAAACATCAAATGAAAAAGAAACTTTTCAGCGTATTGATGTCAATAATGTTGGTGGCAGTTTATATGCCTGCACTAACTTTTTCATCGTATGCTGCGACAAATGACTGGTCAACAGCAACCGCATTTGAAGATGGCGGATATTATTTGATCAGTACGGGTACTAATGGTACTTCTAGTTATGTCTTGAAAAATAATAATGGATCAATAAATAGAGCTACATTAAATACTGCCCGTAATAATAACGACACCACTTGTGTTTGGAAAGCTACTAAGGGTTCTACCAATGGTACTTTTATTTTGTCCAACGGTGGTAAGTACTTAACTGCTACAGGAACTTACTCATCAAGTAAATGGACATATAGTTTATCGATAGGTACTACTAAAACAGCATGGAAAATTGGTAGTAATAAGCTACAAAGTGATTTTACATCAGGATCAAAAAGCTCAACAGGTGAAATCAAGTATAATAGTAATACTAGCCCTTACTTTAGTATGGTGGCATCAGGTTCAGGTACTGCTTTGACTTTCTATAAGTACACTGGAACAGATCCACTACCTTTAGATGTTGAATATGATAAGACAGCTTCATATGATGTAACTGAAGGCGAAGATTTGAAGATTACTTTAAAGAACTCACATGGTAGTCAATACAATTACACTATTACATCAAAGAACACTTCATTAGCAAAGGTTAATGGAAATGAATCACAACAACAAAGTATTTCTTCAAATGGTACTAAAACATTTACTGTCAACGCTTTAAAGGCTGGAACAGTAACACTTGAAGCAAAGAGTAGCTATAGTACTCCAGAAACTTGTACTATTACTTTGAACATTAAGGGTGATGTATCAAAGCATACAGCAACAGTAGAACACTTTGTTTTACCATCAACTGAACTAAAGCCAGCTACAAGCATTACAGCTGGAAAGACTTATGTTATTGCTTCTGACACACATGCGTTGAAGAATAATAACAATGCAGTTGGAGTAGGAACTTTGACAAAATCTGGTGATGATGTCGCTTGTACTGATTCAGCATGTTACTGGACTGCAACAAATAGCAGTGGCAAGTTTACTCTAAAAAATGGAAGTAGATATTTGTATGTAAGCTGGCAAGGTGCTTTTAGTTTATCTACTACTAGTTCTACATGGACATATAGTAATGGCGCATTGACAACAACAACAAGTTTTGGAACACAAACCACTTATTATCTAGCATACAATAATAACACTTTCACAGCATCAACAAATCAAGGAAGCGTTTCATTGTATGAAGTTGTTAATAATGCTGGAACACCTAAGCTAAGCATAGATGGTTTAACTGAAAATACAGACTACACAGTAGCTTTCACAAACATTGATAAGAAGGGTACTGGTACAGCAACAATTACAGGTATAAATGGCTATGCTAATACAACAGCAACAAAGACATTCCCAGTATGTGATTTAACAATGCATGCTGCAGTAGATCGTGATTGTTGGACAGATGGAAATACTAAATACTTCGAATGTAGCTGTGGAGCTCACTATTACTCAGATGCTGCAGCAAAGACTGAAGTTGAAAAGGACAGCTGGGTTCTTACTAAGTATGGACATGCTGACGCAAGCCACACTAATGCAGTAGCTGCTAAGTTTGGAACAAGCGGAAACATTGAATACTGGTATTGCGATAGATGCAAGAACTACTTCGATGCATCAACATGCGCAAAGACTGACATAATCGATGAAGAAGATACAGTTATTCCAGCAGCAGTTGCTCTTTCAGACTTTGAAGATCTTACATTCGATACTACAGATCAAACACCTGAAGTCCTTGTAAAGGATACAGCTGACAACACAGTTGCAGCAGATGTTGTTTGGTATAAGGATGATGTACAAGTAGATTCAGTAAAGGATGTTGGAGACTATACTGCTACAGTTACTTTGAATCAAGATGGATATTCAGACAGCATGGATGTAAATCTTACTGTTAATCAACTTGATTTAGAAGATGCAAACGTTACAGTTACAATTGATCCTGTAACATTTATCCATAACGGTTTAACTCAAAAACCATCAGTAGTTGTTATGCTTGATGACAAGGTAATCAGCGAAGATGATTATGATTTAACTTGGGAAGATGAAGAAAGTGCATTAGTTGGTCAATACAATCTTACTGTTACAGGTAAGAACAACTGCACAGGATCAGTTGAAAAGGAATATTCAATCCTTCACGATTGGAAGCAAACTATTGAACCTGCTTCATTTGATAATGCAGGAAGAATCTTTGATGCATGTCAAGTAGAAGATTGTGACGAAGAACAAAACGAAGAAACAATCTATCAAGTTAATAGATTAGAAAATCTTGAAGACGTTGTATATACTGGCAAGGATCAAACTCCTGAATTAAAGGTAACAAATACTAATGATGAAGAATTGGTAGAAGATCAAGACTACACAATTGCTTGGTATGATGTTACTGAAGAAGAAACAGCAGTAGATGAAATCAAGAACGTTGGTAACTACAAGGCTGTTATCACATTAAAGGGTGACAATTATGATGAAGAAAGTACTGATGAAGTATTATTCAACATCATACCTTATACATTAGAAGAAGCTAATGTTGTATTTGGAGAAGAAACTTTATACGATGATGGCTCAGCAAAGAGACCTACAGTTACAGTTACAGCTTTAGATACTACATTAGAAGAAGGCGTTGATTACGACGTTATTTGTGATGAAACTAAGGAAGTAGGCGAAGGCTATGCTTTAGCAGTAGAAGCAAAGGGCAACTTCCAAGGATCATTTAACACAACTTATGACATTGTACATAAGTATGTAACAAAGATTGACAAAGCTACATTTGATGCTGCTGGTGAAGAATATCTAGAATGTGAATATTGTAAGGACAAGGTTCACCAAAGAGATATCGAACAAGCAGAAATTTCTCTAGAACAAACAGAATTCTTATATAACGGAGAAGAGGTTGAACTAAACGTTAATACTAATCTTACAGCTGATGACTATGATTTAGTATGGACATTCAAGGGTGAAAATGTTGAAAAATTCGTTGAGGCCGGAGAATATGTTGGCCAAGTTACATTAAAGGGTCAAGATTATGAAGGCACAACAGAACTTCAATTTGTAATCAATCCTAAGAATTTAGATGATGTTGACTTCCAATTAACAGTTGATCCTCAATCAGCAGTTCATAATGGTGCAGCAAAAGAACCATCAATTGAATTTGGAACTCTTGTAAGAGATACTGATTATGAAATCACTTGGACAGATGCAGAAGGAACAACAGTAGATAGCCCAGTTGAAGCTGGAGTTTATACAGCAACAGCAACAGGTATTGGTAACTACACAGGAACTAGAACAGTTCAATTCGAATTAGTTCACGAATATGTAGTACCTGGCTTCGTTCCAGCTACATTTGAAGAAGATGGATATCATTATCTACAATGTTCAGAATGTGATGAAATTTCAGTAGGAGAAACTATTGAAAAGGCTGAAATCGCATTAGTTGATGACGAAGTAATATTTAACGGTGAAAACCAAACTCCTGCATATGATACAGAATTAACTGAAGGAGAAGACTTCACAGTAGAATGGAAGCAAGATGATCAAGTAGTAACAGACTTCACAAATGCTGGAACATACTACGGAACAGTAACTCTTGCTGGATACTACGAAGGCACAACTGAATTAACTTACACTGTAAATCCTATGGATTTAGCTGATGTTGAAGCTGATTTAGTTTTAGAAGATGAAGAAATTGCTCACGATGGAACAGAAAAGGAAACTGCTGGAACTATCGAAGGCTTAGAATTAGGAACTGACTTTACTCTATCATACTCAGATAATGTTGAGGTTGGTACTGCAACAGCAACAGCTACAGGTATTGGTAACTACCAAGGATACAAGTCAGCAACATTCGAAATTACTCATGACTTTGTTGAACTAATCACAAAGGCAAGCTTCGAAGCTGATGGTTTAGTATATAACCACTGTCAATACTGTGGTTATGATGAGGATGTTGAAACTATCCCTCAAGCTACAGCAGAATTAGATTTTGCTACAGCAGAATACACTGGAAGCGTAATCACATTACCTGAAATCGTAACAAATCTTGATGAAGAAGATTACGACTTTGAATGGGATAACGATGCTCCTACAGCATTAGGAACTTACACAGCTACTATCACATTGAAGGGTGATAGATACGAAGGCGAAACAACATTAGAATTTGAAGTAGTAAAGGCTGATTTAGCTGGAGCAAGCGCAAAGGCAGAAAAGTCAAGCTACGCTGAAACAGGATCAGCAATTGAACCTGCACTAGTTGTTGTAGATGCTAACGGAAATACATTAGTAAAAGATGTTGACTACCAAGTAGTTGGATTTGACAACAATGTAGAAGTTGGCACTGCAAGCTTCACAATAGAAGGTCTTGGTAACTACACAGGCACAAAGACAGGTACATTCTTCATCACTGAAGCTACAAGAGTTGAAGAACAAGTTGAAAACATAGAAGTTGAAGACGGCAAGCTTGTTGCTAAGTTGTCAGATGAAGAAACTGATGAAATCATAGCTGCTTTAGATGAAGGCGGTTTAAAGACAGTTACTGTAAATGCAATTTCAGGCTCAGAAGAAGCAGTTAAGGAAGCAACAGTTGAATTAACTCCTGAACTTGTAAGCGCAGTATTAGAAAATGGCGCTGCTCTTGAAATCAAGACTGAAACAGGTAGCGTAAGCGTTCCTAAGGAAGCATTACAATCAGTTCAAAAGGCTGCAGGAAATAAGCCTGTATCATTCAGCGCTAAATCATCAAGTGTAACAAAGACAAGCGGAACATATGACTTTGCATTCACATATGTTGATGCTAAGGGAGCTACTAAGAAGGTAACAAGCTTAGGAGCAAAGGCTACATTAACTATTCCACTTCCAGAAAATGTAAAGACAGGTTCAGTTATCTACAAGAGCTCTGACAAGACTTACGCATACAGATATTCAGCAGTTGCAAAGGACAATGCTATGACATACAGTACATCAAGCTTGGTTACTGCATATATCATGTCAAAGACTGCTGCAGATGCTAAAATCGGTGCAAGTGTACAAAAGTCAACAGTTACAACTTTGAAGGCTACAGCTCAAAAGACAGGTAAGATTAAGCTTACTTGGAAGAAGGGTAAAGGTAATACTCCAACAGGATACCAAGTATACAGATCAACTAAGAAGAGCAGTGGATTCAAGAAGATTGGATACATTAAGTACACTACTAAGACAAAGACTATAACTAACACTAAGAACTTGAAGAAGGGTAAGACATACTACTACAAGGTTAGAGGTTACTGGAAGGTTGGTACAAAGACTTATTACACTAAGTGGTCAGTAGTTAAGTCCGCTAAGTGCAAGAAGACTAGAAAGTAATTCCAGTCACAAAAATACAATTCCCGAGGCCTAAGGCCTCGGGTTTTTAATTGACTAGACAGGTGAAATTTGATAGAATAAATCTATTATTTATAGGGTAAATTATGGAAAAAATAGAGTATTTATTAGATTCTCAAAACAAGTTAAAAGTTTGCGATCAAGTTTCGGAAGTGGTAAGAGAATTTTGTGGTGCTTACACATCTGATGAGAAAGAGATTAACAGGTATAGACTAACAATAGAGGAATGCTTGCTTAATTGGTTCGACCGAGGCTGTGACGGCAGAAAACTGGTGGTTCAGTACGGTAAGAGAAAACTACGTGAGCCGTTTTTTGAGTTGATCTATGATGGCGAAGCTTTTAACCCATATATTAGCGAGGATATTCCAAGCATTCTTACTGATAAGCTATTAGAATCCTTGGGCTTATCACCTATATATATGTATAAGAACGGATTAAATATTCTTAAGTTTACTATTGGTGATAATGGGATTAATAGCTTTAAGCAATTAGGTATTACCTTTGCTTTAGCTGCAATAGTCGGTTTCATGGGCCTTATGTTCATGCCAGAGACTGTAATGAGTGTTATTAACAATGAAATCATTACACCTGTTTATGATACTTTTATGAACGTTCTTAACTGCATTGCCGGTCCTATGATATTCCTGTCTGTTGCATGGGGTATTTATGGAATAGGGGATGTGGCCACTTTAAACAAAATCGGTAAAAAGATATTCCTAATATTCACAAGAACTAATATTATTGTGGCAGTATTATCATTGGTTACAATTTATTTCTTGGATGTAAGCTACTCAGTAGGAAGCATTAAATTTGAGAATTTTACGGATATATTGCAAACTATTTTGCAAATCATTCCTTCTAATATAGTAGAACCATTCCAACAAGGAAATACTTTACAAATCATTTTCCTTGCTACTGCTACAGGTATAGCTTTAATTTATTTGGGACAAAAAGCGGATCCAATTGCCAAAGCGGTTGAATCCATTAATCACTTAACACATTTCTTTATGAAAGCAATAAGTAAGATTGTTCCATACTTCGTATTTGTTGTAGTTGTAAGCTTAATGTGGTCAAATTCTTTGGATATCATTACAAGTACTTGGAAGTTCGTTTTGGTATTGCTAATCGCAATAATTGTATTGATTGTGATTTTCTATGCTTATGCAGCAATCAAATTCAAGACAAGCTTTGTGAAAATATTTAAAAAGTGTATGCCTTCTGGAATAATATCACTTTCCACAGCATCATCGGCTGCAGCTTTTAACTCATCAAATGATATTTGCAATAACAAATTAGGAATTAACTCATCGCTTACAGGCTTTGGTATTCCTTTGGGCATGGTAATGTGTAAGCCTATAAATATTGTAAATATGATGATAATCATGTTTTTCTTTATGGGCTACTACAATATTGAATTGAGCTTGGGAACATTGGTTTTGGGTATCCTGAGCGCTATAATTCTTTCCATTGCGACACCACCAATTCCTGGAGGCGCTGCAATAGCTTATACTTTATTCCTAGCTCAAATGGGAATTCCTACAGAAGCTTTGGCCGTAATACTAGCTATTGACATGGTAACAGACTTTATTATCACTGCAGGTGAAACTATGTGTCTGCTTCCAAATCTAATATTAGTAGCAGATCGTGTGGGCTTGCTTCACAAGGAAATCTTAAGAGATGAAGAGTAATATAATATGTATATTAAATTAGGGCTTTCAAAAGCCCTTTTTTAGTACAAAAACCTTGAAATTTAAAGGCGTTGGTGCTATTATATCTACGGCAGGTATTCACGAGGGATGTGAAACTTGACCCTAACAAAGGAGAATTTAATAATTATGAAACAGCTTACAAAGCAGGAAAAACACGACCAGTGTATCCGTGAGATCAAAGGCACTCTTTTAGTAGTGGCAATTTGCTGTCTATGGCATGTTGTTACAGCTTTTGCATTGAATGGGACTGGTTTTTATTTTTTAGGAATGCCAGCATGGTTTTCCGTTTCCGTATTTGGAACAATAATTCTTGCAATCATTGGTGTTGTATTCTTAGTCAAGAAAGTTTTTGTGGACTTTGAGTATGACGAGGAAGTAGAGGAGGCAGTTTATGACAAGTAATCAAGTTGTAATTCTTGCCATCCTTGTAATTTATCTAGTACTAAACGTTGCTATCGGTTTAGTTCTAGGTAAGAAAAAAGACAATGAAGGCAATTTGAATTCAGAAAAGAAGTATTTTATTGGCGGAAGAAATATGGGCGGTTTGATCCTTGCCATGACAACAATGGCAACATATACTTCAGTTAGCTCATTTATTTCTGGACCAGGTGCTGCCGGAATGACTTACGGCTATGCACAAGCCTGGGTTGCTGCCGTTCAAGTTCCTGTTACTTTCCTTGTATTAGGTGTAATAGGTAATAAGCTGGCCCTAGTTTCTCGTAGAACAGGTTCAGTTACTATCGCCGGATACCTAAAGGCTAGATACAAGAGCGATGTATTGGTAATTGTGACAAGTCTGCTTATGGTAGTGTTCTTTATAACTCAAATGGTTTCCCAATTTACTGGTGGAGCTACTTTGATTCAATCTATCACAGGAATAGATTACAAGTTTGCACTATTAATATTCGCCATCGTTGTAATTATTTATACAGCCATAGGTGGCTTTAACGCTGTAGTTATAACGGATACAGTCCAAGGACTTATCATGTGCCTTGGAACATTCCTATTCCTGTTCTTTGTTTTAAAAGCAGGTGGCGGTCTAGCTAATATAGATACAGGTTTACAAGAAAATCTTCCTGGTATCTATGACAATTTGACAGCTGTGTACAAACCAGGCACTCTTTTATCCTTCTGGGTACTAGTTGGTTTTGGTACTTTGGGTCTTCCACAAACAGCGGTAAGAGCTATGGGATTTAAATCTACAAAGAGCTTGCACAAAGCCATGATAATTGGCGCTGTAACTTGTTCTTTTGTAATAGTTGGTATGCATTTAGGTGGTGTTTGGGCAGGAGCTTTAACAGACGGAGCTAATCTAGAAACTTCAGATTACTTCTTGCCATACGTCATTCAAAAGATAATGCCAGCAGGTATTGCGGGAATATTCCTAGCTGCTCCTATGGCAGCGGTAATGTCAACAGTTTCATCACTATTGATTTTAGTTTCTGCAGCCATTATAAAGGACTTGTGGAGAACTTATATAATCAAGGATAATGAAGTAAAAGTTGAAAGATATAACAAGAACGTTAAGAAGGTTTCAGCTATTGCTACTGGTGTATTTGGTTTAATCGTAGCTTATCTATCATTAGATCCACCAGATATAATCTTCTTCTTGAATCTATTCGCTATGGGTGGATTGGAATGTGCATTCTTCTGGCCATTAATAGGTGGTTTGTTCTGGAAGAAGGGTACTAAACAAGCGGCTGTTGCAAGTTCACTGGGAGCTGCCATCACATATGTTTACTGTTATTACAATGTAAGCTTATTTGACATAAATGCAGTTGTATGGGGCTTGCTTGTAGGAGCTATACTATACTTTGCTGTAGGTAAGTTCACTTGCAAGAATGGATTGGATGAAGAAATCATTGAGAAGTGTTTCTAAAGGAGAAAATAATGAAAGTAGATTTTACAAGAGACGAAGCTTTAGCTTTATTAAAAAAATATAACAAAGAGCTTTTTCACATTGAACATGCTTTGACAGTTGAAGGAACAATGAAGTGGTATGCCCAAGAATTAGGCTATGGCGATGAGGCAGATGGCTGGGGTCTAGTTGGACTTTTGCATGACATTGACTTTGAAATGTGGCCTGATGAACATTGCAAAAAGGCGCCAGAATTATTAAAGGAAATCGGAGCCAGCGATGAGTTCATCCATGCTGTATGTTCTCACGGTTACGGTTTATGTTCAGATGTTGAACCAAGCCATGAAATGGAAAAGGTTTTATTTGCAGCAGATGAACTTACAGGTTTAATTGGTGCGGCAGCAAGGATGAGACCATCCAAAAGCACAAAGGATATGGAATTAAAGAGCTTGAAAAAGAAATTCAAGGATAAAAGATTTGCAGCTGGTTGTGACCGCGATGTCATCGCAAATGGGGCTGAAAAACTAGGCTGGGAACTTGATGAATTGCTTGAAAAAACAATCCTAGCAATGCGTGATTGTGAGGACGAAATAAAATCAAGTATGGAGCTTTAATCCTTTGCAATTTATATTCAATTATGGTATAATATTTAGGCTTGTTTATAGAAAGTAAATAAATATTTTTTAACATATGGAGGGACTTTAATGAAGGCAATTTTAGTTTCAAAGGAAAATAATGAAGCAAAATTCACTATGGAATTTACAGCAGAAGAATTTGAGAGTGCTCAAATCCAAGTTTACAAGGAAACAAAGGATCAATTCCAAATCAACGGTTTCCGTAAGGGTAAGGCACCTCGTTCAATAATTGAAAAGACTTATGGTGAAGGTGTATTCTTCGAAGAAGCTATTAATAATATGTTCCAAGAAGCTTATCCAGAAGCTCTTGACCAATTAGATTTAGAACCAATTGCAAGCCCTAAGGCTGATTTCTCAGAAATCGCTAAAGGCAAGGGATTTACAGTTACTATTACAGTTGCTGTTGAACCTGAGTTCGAAGTTAAGGACTACATGGGCGTAAAGGTTGAAAAGGTAGTTAATGAAGTTTCAGACGAAGACATTAACAAGGAATTAGAAGCTTTACAAAACAGAAATGCTAGAATCGTTTCAGTTGATAGAGAAGCAAAAATCGGAGACACAGTAATCTTGGATTATGCAGGTTTCGTTGGCGAAGAACAATTCGCTGGTGGTACTGCAGATGGACAAGAATTAGTTCTAGGTTCAGGAATGTTCATTCCAGGTTTCGAAGAACAATTAGTTGGAACTAAGGCTGGGGACAAGAAGGACGTGGAAGTTACATTCCCAGAACAATATCAAGCTGAAGAATTAGCTGGCAAGGACGCAGTATTCCACTGCCTAGTTCACGAAGTTAAGGAAAAGCAATTACCAGAGCTTGATGATGATTTTGCACAAGATGTAAGCGAATTCGATACATTAGAAGAATTAAAGAATGACACAAAGGAAAGACTTACTAAGTACGCTGAACAAGCTGCTGAAACTGATATGAAGGAAGCAATCATCGACAAGATTTGCGAAGCAAACGAAGTTGAAATCCCTGCTTCAATGATTGATGAAGAAGTTCAAAAGATGACTCAAGAACTTAACCAACAACTTCAATATCAAGGTCTTAGCCTAGACCAATATCTACAATTTACAAACTCAGATTTAGCATCATTCCAAGAACAAGTAAAACCAGATGCTGAAAAGAGAGTAAAGAGCAGATTAATCTTAGATAACATTGTAAGAATCGAAGGTATCGAAGTTACAGACGAAGACGTAGATGAAGAACTTAACATGCTAGGTGCTCAATATCAAATGGATGCCGCAAAGGTAAGAGAGATTATGGGCGAAAGAGAATTGAAGTACATCAGAAAAGATGTTCAAACAAGAAAGCTAGTTGATAAGTTATTCGAAAACGCAAAACTTGTTGCACCAAAGAAGAAAAAGGAAGACAAGTAATTTAATATGAAAGAATTAAGTGCCCCATCATAATATTTGTGATGGGGTTATCTTGCTATATAGCTATTATGAAAGTTAAAGGAGTATTATTATGTCATTAATGCCATATGTAATTGAACAAACTTCAGCAGGAGAAAGACAATATGATATTTATTCCAGATTGTTAAAGGATAGAATTATATTCTTATCTGGTGAAATTAACGATGAAATCGCCAATGTGGTAGTGGCTCAGCTTTTGTTCTTGGAAGCAGAAGATGCTGAAAAAGACATTTATCTATACATAAATAGCCCAGGTGGAAGCGTAAGCGCTGGTATGGCTATTTACGATACTATGAACTATATTAAGCCACAAGTATCAACTATTTGTGTTGGCATGGCTGCTAGCATGGCTGCCTTTTTACTTTCAGCAGGAACTAAGGGCAAGCGCTTTGCTCTTCCAAATGCAGAAGTAATGATCCATCAACCTTTAGGTGGAACTCAAGGTCAAGCAAGCGATATTATGATTCATGCAAATCACATCCAAAGAATCAAGGATAAGATGAATAAAATTCTTGCTGAGAATACTGGCAAAGATCTAGAGACAGTAAGTCGTGATACAGACAGGGATAACTATATGTCAGCTAGCGAAGCTTTAGAATATGGCTTAGTAGACAAGGTTATTGATAAGAAATAGGGGAAATAATGAGCAAATATACAGATGAAGATACATTGATCTGTTCTTTCTGCAAAAGACCAAAATATCAGGTAAATCATCTGATTTTAGGCGAGGATGTTGCAATTTGCGATGAATGCCTTGCTAGATGTCAGGATGTTTTGGCTGAGTTTGAGTTTGAAGAAAAAGCAGAATCAAATACTGTAACAGAAAACATTAGTCTTTTAAAGCCTCAAGATATTACAAAGACTTTAGACGAATATGTTATAGGCCAAGAGGAAGCCAAGAAAGCTTTGGCCGTTGCAGTATACAATCACTACAAAAGAATTCTAAGCGGAGATAACAATGAGGACGGTGTTGAGCTACAAAAATCCAATGTTTTAATGATTGGACCTACAGGTTCAGGTAAAACTTTAATAGCTCAAACTCTTGCAAAAATTTTGAACGTTCCTTTTGCTATTGCTGATGCCACAACTTTGACAGAAGCTGGCTATGTTGGGGAAGACGTTGAAAACATCCTTCTAAAATTGATCCAGGCTGCTGATTATGACATTAAGAAAGCAGAGCTTGGCATAGTTTATGTTGACGAAATCGACAAGATTTCCAAGAAGGGTGAAAACGTTTCAATTACTCGTGATGTAAGCGGGGAAGGTGTTCAACAAGCTTTGCTTAAAATCATCGAGGGCACTGTGGCAAATGTTCCACCTAAGGGCGGACGTAAGCATCCAACTCAAGAGACTATTCCTATCGATACTAAGAATATTCTATTTATCGTAGGAGGAGCTTTTGACGGCTTGGATAAGATAGTCAACAGACGTTTCGGAGACAAGGTAATAGGCTTTAATTCCACAGCTAATGGCAAGGAAAGTATTAATCCTCTTCACCAAGTTGAGCCTGAGGATTTAATTAAATTCGGCTTGATTCCAGAGTTTATCGGTAGACTTCCATCCATCGTTGCTTTGGATAAGCTTAGCAGTGATGATTTGGTTCGCATTATTAAAGAGCCTAAGAATTCTATATTAAAGCAATACAAAAAGCTTTTCGCCATGGATAATGTTGAACTTGAAATTACTGATGAGGCTATGGTTGAGGCAGCGAAACTTGCTTTGGAAAAGAATACAGGGGCAAGAGGCTTGCGCAGTATTTTTGAGAAAAAGATGATAGATATAATGTATGACATTCCATCACGAGAGGATGTGAAAAAGTGCATTATTACAGCAGATACAATTAAGGGTGTATGCCCACCAGAGATTATAAAATAGGAGAAAATAAATGATATTAGCATTTGTACCTCTTAGGGGAATTACAATTTTTCCAAGAACAATGGTCACTTTTGATGTTGGCCGCGACAAATCAATAAAAGCAGTTGATTATGCCATGGAAAATGGCAAGCTTTTATTTGTTTCCAGCCAAAAGGACGAAGATGTTCTGGAACCAAGTGAAGACGATTATTACAGCGTGGGAACCGTTGTAAGGATCAAACAGATTTTGAAGACTAAGGACAATGTTCAAAGACTTTTAGTTGAAGGCTTATACAGAGCTGAGATTATAAACAAGGTCCAAGATGCGCCTTTCCTTCAATATGATGTTAGGGAATTGGAAGAGATTCCAGTTTCTCAAGAAGATGAGATTGAATGCGAAGCTATTATGAATTTAATAGTGGACGTTTTTGATAAAAACAATGTTTTCCACAAAGAAGACAAGCTTAATGATATGATTGAAGCTTTGACTAAGTCAGAAGACGCCGCTTTTGTAGCGGACACTTTAGCTTCACATACTGGAGCAAATATTGAGACTAGACAGGAACTTTTGGAAACTCTTTCTGTAATGGAGAGAATCAAGAGAGTCTATGACGAACTAATCCATAGAAATCAAGTGCTTGCCATTGAAGCTCAAATTGCCAAGGAAGCTCAAGAAAGCATGGATGAATCTCACAAGGAATACGTTCTTCGCGAGCATTTAAAAGCTATCCAAAAAGAATTAGGCTACGGTGAAGAAATCAGCGAGGAAATTGAAAAGTGGACAGCTAGATTGGCAGAATTAAATCTTCCAGAAAGAACTACTGAAAAGATTAGAAAAGAAATAGTTCGCTACGGTAAGATGCAACCAATGTCACCAGATTCCAACGTTTCAAGAACATACATTGAAACAATACTTGATTTACCATGGGATAAGTTTAGTGAAACAAACAGCAATTTAGAATTGGCTGAATCAATATTAAACAGTGAACACTACGGTTTAGAAAAGGTAAAGGAAAGAATACTGGAATACTTGGCAGTTCTTAAGCTGACTGACAGTATTAAAGGACCTATTCTTTGCTTAGTAGGACCTCCAGGAGTAGGAAAGACTTCAATTGCCAAGTCTTTGGCTCATGCATCTGGTAGAGAGTTTGTAAGAATGTCCTTAGGCGGAGTTAGCGACGAAGCAGAAATTAGGGGACACCGCAGAACATATATAGGTGCAATCCCTGGAAGAGTTATATCACTAATCCAAGATGCCAATGTATCCAACCCTTTGATTCTATTTGATGAAATAGATAAATTGGGAGCGGATTACAAGGGAGATCCATCTTCAGCATTGTTAGAAGTTTTGGATCCTGAACAAAACAAGGACTTCACAGATCACTATTTGGAAATCCCATTTGATCTATCAAAGGTTATGTTTGTTACAACTGCAAACAGCTTGGATACTATACCTGAGCCTTTGCTTGATAGAATGGAAATCATAGAAGTTCAAGGATATACTAAAATCGACAAGCTTGCTATTGCAAAGGAATACTTGGTTCCAAAGCAAATCAAGGAAAATGGATTAAACTCAAGTATTGTTCGCTTTAACAAGAGCGGCCTAGAATGTCTAATTGATTACTATACAAGGGAATCAGGTGTTCGTGGTCTGGAGAAGAAGATTGCAAGTATTTGTCGCAAGGTTGCAAGAAAATATGCCATTGATGACAACTATTCTGTCAGCATAAATGCCAAGGAAGTGGAAGAATTCTTAGGCAAGAAGTTATACCATTTCGACAAGATTGAAGGCAAGTCAGAAGTGGGCGTTACTTGTGGCATGGCTTGGACTCAAGTGGGCGGAGATACTTTATTTATCGAAGTTTCCAAGACAAAAGGCGATGGCAAGATCCAACTTACAGGTCAGTTAGGGGATGTTATGCAGGAATCTGCAAAAGCGGCTTTAACTTATGTTAAATCAATAGCTGATCAATTAAAGATTGACCCAGAAGTGTTCAAGAACTATGACCTTCACGTTCACGTTCCAGAAGGCGCTGTTCCAAAGGACGGTCCTTCCGCTGGAGTAACAATATTCACTACTATAGTTTCATGTCTAACAGACGTGGCTGTTAAAAAGGATGTTGCAATGACTGGTGAAATTACTTTGAGAGGCAATATTTTACCAGTTGGAGGAATACGTGAAAAGGTTCTTGCAGCTCATAGAGCCGGCATCAAGAAGATTTTGCTACCAAAGGATAACGAGGTAGATATTGACGATATTCCAGAGAGTGCTAGAAAAGATTTGGAATTTGTATTGCTTGAAAAAGCAACAGATGCTTTGAAAGAAGCTTTAGTGAAATAGGGAAGATAATTATGTTAAAGATTAATAAAGCTGAGCTTGGGACAGTAGCTGTAAAACCCAGCCAGTATCCAATTGCAGATAGACCGGAGATAGCTTTTGCTGGAAGATCCAACGTGGGAAAGTCCTCACTGCTTAATCTATTAACCAATAGAAAAAGTCTGGCAAGAGTTAGCGGTAATCCAGGTAAAACTAGAACCATAAATTTTTATGAGATCAATGGAGAATGGCGAATAGTGGATTTGCCAGGATATGGCTATGCCAAGGTTTCTAAGTCCGAATCCGCATCATGGGGAAAGATGATGGAGGATTATTTGGGAGATAGAATCTGTCTTGAAAAGGTGGTTCTACTGGTGGACATTAGACACAAACCATCAAATCAAGACATTGAAATGTATAACTATTTGAAATATCACAATTTAGATGGTTTAGTAGTTGCCACAAAGGCAGACAAGGTTTCAAAGAATGAAATGCAAAAGTGCTTTAAAGTAATACGCGAAAGCCTTGATATGAAGAAGGAAGACATTATTATTCCAGTATCTTCGCTTAAGAAAACAGGCCAGCAAGAGCTTTTAGATGTAATTGAAACCTTGATTATGGAGTAGTTTTATATTAAAATATTACATATTTGTTATTGAATTAGTAAAGGAGAACTAATCATGGGAGAAACTATTGGCAAGATTTTATTTTCTGAAGAACAGTTGAGAAACAGAGCCAAAGAACTTGGTAAGCAAATTACTGAAGACTACGCAGGACAAGAACTAGTAGTTGTTGGTACTTTAAAGGGCTCATGTATATGGATGGCAGATCTATTGAAAGAGATTGAGATGCCAGTTACTATTGACTTTATTCAAGCTTCAAGTTACGGCGCAGGAACCGTATCATCAGGATTGGTTTCCTTTAAAAAGGATATAGAAGCAAACATCTACAACAAGCACGTTCTTATCGTTGAAGATATTGTAGATACAGGAAACACTCTAAGTGCTATCTATGAAAATCTTAAGGACAGAAATGCTGCTAGCGTAGAAATTTGTTCAATGTTGGATAAACCTTCACGCAGAGTTGCTGATGTACAAGCAAAGTATATTGGATTTGAAATCGACAATCTATTCGTAATAGGATACGGATTGGATTACAACCAAAAATACAGAAATCTTCCTTACATTTCATATATTGAAAATGTTGAAGAAATCCAAGATTAATAATAATTAAATCTTATGACTTCCTTCTTGCAAATTGCTGTGAGAAGGGAGTTTTTTTAATGGCATTTAGAAGGGAATTGTGCTATAATACATTATGAATATATATTGGAGAAGTGTTGTTAAATGTCAAAAAAGAGGCTTTTACTTCATTCCTGTTGTGGACCTTGCAGTACGGCTTGTATTGAACGTCTAGTTGATGATTTCGACATTACAGTCTTTTATTACAACCCCTGCATAAACGATCAAGAGGAATATGAAAAGCGTAAGGACAATCAAATAAAGTTTATCAATGAATATAATGAAAAACTTTCCCATGAGAAAGGCAAGATACTATTCGTTGAAGGAAAATATGATCCTGAGAATTTTATTAGCTTGACAGGAGGATATGAAGAAGAACCAGAGGGTGGAGCTAGGTGCGGTATTTGCTTTAGACAAAGGCTTAATGAGGCAGGACGCTACGCTTCGGAAAATGGATTCGATTGTTTTACAACAACTTTAACCGTAAGCCCTCACAAGAATTATGATTTAATCAGTGCAATAGGACAAGAAGTTGCAGAGAATTATAACTGTGAGTATATGGCTTTTAATTTCAAGAAGAAAGATGGCTTTAAAAGAAGCACAGAGCTTTCTAAAGAATACGGTTTATATAGACAAGATTACTGTGGATGTGAATACTCAAAAAGAGTTTAGATAAGGAGAGGAAAATGGGAAAATTAATCTTACCCCAGGGATATGAAAGCAAATTAGATATTATGGAAAGCCAAAGGGCAATTAAGAAAATCAAGGATTATTTCCAAGAGGAACTTGCTTACGGCTTACAACTTAGACGTGTAACAGCTCCATTGTTTGTTACTTCCATATCAGGTTTGAACGACAACCTTAGCGGTGTTGAAAGAACAGTAGATTTTACTATCAAGGATATGGATGACGCAGATGTACAAATCGTACAATCTTTGGCAAAGTGGAAGAGAATGGCTCTTGGAAAATATGGTATTGAAGCGGGCCATGGAATTTACACAGATATGAACGCTATTCGTCGCGATGAGGAATTAGATAATCTACATTCCATCTACGTTGACCAATGGGACTGGGAAAAGGTAATTACTAAAGAAGATAGAACAGAGGAATATTTAAAATATACAGTAAACGTAATCTATAACTGCATCAAGAATTTAAGTGATTATGTAAACAGATTGTATAGAAATATTAACAACGATTTACCAAATGAAATTTTCTTTATTACTTCTCAGGAGCTTGAGGATATGTATCCTGGAAAGACTGCCAAGGAGAGAGAAGACCTGATCTGTAAGGAAAAGAAGGCTGTTTTCATTATGAAAATTGGCGGAGACCTTAAATCAGGTGAACCTCACGATGGAAGAGCTCCAGATTACGATGACTGGGAATTAAATGGTGATATCATCCTTTGGAATCCTGTTATCGATAGAGCTTTTGAAATTTCATCAATGGGAATCAGAGTTGATGAAGAGGCAATGCTTGCTCAATTGGAGAAAGCTAACAAATTGGAAAGAAAGGAACTTGAGTTCCATCAATCAATTCTTAACAATGAACTACCTTATACAATAGGTGGCGGAATTGGCCAAAGCAGACTATGTATGTTCTTCTTACAAAAAGCACATATTGGGGAAGTACAGGTTTCAATATGGCCAAAGGATATGATTAAAACTTGTGAAGAACACGGCATTCATTTGCTATAGCAATATATGACATATTATAAACTGATTATTGACAATAAAAGTAAGTTGACAGACAGCCTATACACCTACAAGAGCGACTTGGATCTTGGAATAGGACAAAAGGTTTTGGTGAGCTTTGGAAAATCCAAAAAGCTAAAGGATGCCTATGTTGTATCCGCTAATTCTGAAGCTGACTATGATTTAGACAAGATTAAGTCCATAGATGAAATAGCTGATATTAAACTGAGCAAGGAGATAATCAGTACTGTACTTTGGATGAAAAAGCGTTATGGCATTAAATATATTGATGGAATTAACTGCTTTTTGACAAAGGGTAAAAGGATAATAACAGATCCTAACAAAGACCTATTAAAGCCTTATGCTGAATACGACAACAGCCATGAGCTGACACAGGAACAGGAACTTGCCCTAGAACAAATAAACGCTTCCATTGATAATAATGTGAATGACAATTATTTGATTCATGGGGTTACATCCAGTGGCAAAACGGAAGTCTATTTACAAGCTTGCAAGAGAGCTTTAGACCAGGGAAAGACTGCTATAGTATTAGTTCCTGAAATCGCTTTAACACCACAAACCGTTGAAAGGTTTGTTGCCAGATTTGGCAAGGATAATATTGCGCTTCTTCACAGCAAGCTTTCTGTAATGGAAAGACATGACCAGTGGATGAAGGCATATAGTGGAAAAGCAAAGATAGTAATAGGAGCCAGAATTGGCGTTTTTGCCCCATTAAGCAATATAGGGATAATTATTATCGACGAAGAGCATGAAAGCACTTATAAAGCCGATTTAAGCCCTAAATACGACACTTCTGACATAGCTTTGTATAGAGCTTACAAGAATAATGCTGTATGCATATTTGGAAGTGCAACTCCTTCACTGATTTCATATAGCAGAGCAGAGAAGGGACAATATAAGTTAATAGAATTAAAGGAAAGATTTAATAAGACTCCTCTACCTGAAATTGAGATCATCGATATGAAGGCAGAGCTTGCCGCAGGTAATGCGAATCCTTTGAGCAGAGCCTTGTACAGTGAGCTTAAAGGAAATCTTGAAAAGGGCAAACAGAGCATACTATTTTTAAACCGCAGAGGATACTCTAATTACATAGCTTGCAATTCCTGTGGTGAGATTCTAAAGTGCCCAAAGTGTCAAATATCTTTGACAAAGCACAAGCACAAGAATGCCATGGTGTGCCACTACTGCGGTCGTAGCTTTGATATTCCTACAGTGTGTCCTACTTGCGGTAGCAAGTTTATTAAAGGTAAAGGCTTGGGCACAGAAAGACTGGAAGAAGAATTGGAAAAGCTTTTCCCAGATGCAAATATTGCAAGGCTTGATTTGGATACTGGAACAAAGGCTTCTGATATTGCAAAAATCCTATCAGATTTTAAAGAAGGAAAAACTGATATACTTCTTGGAACTCAGCTTGTTGCCAAGGGCTTGGACTTCATCAATGTGGGTTTGGTAGGTGTAATTTCAGCTGATGACTCTATGAACATTCCAGATTATAGGGCTAGTGAAAGAAGCTTCCAATTGATCACTCAAGTAGCCGGTAGAGCAGGCCGTGGCAAGGAACAGGGAAAAGTTCTAGTACAAACTATGAAGCCTGATCACTATGCTATAAAAGCAGCTGCTTCCTACGATTACAAAGCTTTCTATAAACAGGAAATGGAATATAGAAAAGTATTAAACTATCCACCTTTCTGCGACTTGTTCCTTGTGAACTTTGTGGATAAGGATGAAGATGAAGCTTATCGCTGGGCCAATAGTTTTAGAGAATATATTTCAAAATCTAATAAGGGAATGTATAAAGATTTTTGCTATGAAGCAAAGGAAAGCTTTTATTCAAAAGGACAGGAAAACCACAGAATAAATGTACTGGTTAAATGTCCTAGGGGAGAGAGAAACAATTTAGTATTTTTATGCGACAGCTTTAGAGATGCAATGATAGCAAAGAAAAGCTCGTGCAATTTAATTATCGATATAAATCCATATGGAAGTATTTAAGGAGAGAATATGGCAATTAGAAATGTTGTAAAAGAGGGTGACCCTATTCTAAGAAGAGTATGTAAGGAAATTCCTGAAGTAAGTCCTAGATATAGGGAGATGCTAGACGACATGCTTGAAACAATGAGATATTATAATGGGGTTGGTATTGCAGGTCCTCAAATTGGTGTAATGCGTAGATTATTTGTAGCAGAGCCAGAACCAGGCAAAGTCTACTACATGATCAATCCGAAGATTACACACACTGAAGGTGAACAAATTGATACTGAAGGATGCCTTAGCATTCCTGGATATATTGGAACAGTAACACGTCCTAGTAAGATTAAAATGACAGCTTGGGACGTAAACGGGGAAGAGCACGAATACACTTTTGAAGGCTTCTATGCCAGAGTAATGTGCCATGAATATGACCATTTGGAAGGCAGACTATATACAGATATTGCTGAAAACGTTCATTTACCTGAAGATGATGAATTTGAAGAGGAATTCGACGATTAATATAATTTGGAATTGAGGCTTATTGATGAAAATATGTTTTATGGGAACTCCCGATTTTTCAGCGGTAGTTCTAGACGCATTAATAAAAAGTGAACATGAGATAAATCTTGTTGTAACTCAACCTGATAAGGCAAAAGACAGGGGTAAAAAGCTTCAATTTACTCCCGTAAAAGAGCTAGCTCTTGCCAATGGGCTTGAAATTGCACAGCCTGAGAGGGTGAGAGGAAATGATGAGTTTTATGAGCTTTTAAAAGCCAAGAATCCTGACATTATAGTGGTAGTTGCCTACGGACAAATCTTACCTAAGGAAGTATTGGACCTTGCCAAGTTCGGTTGCATAAATGTACATGGCTCATTGCTACCTAAACTAAGGGGAGCATCTCCAATTCAAGCTAGTATTTATCAAGGCTTTGAAAAGACTGGAATTACAATTATGCAAATGGCTGAAGGCATGGACACAGGAGATATGCTTTCAAAAGCAGAGATTGAAATAGCTAGAATGAATTTTGAGGAACTTCATGATGCTTTGGCTAAGCTGGGAGCTGAGCTTTTGCTTGAAACCCTTCCAAAGATTGAAAATGGAGAAATAGAGCCTGAAGTTCAAGAGGATGCTCAAGCTAGCTACACAAAGAAAATCAGCAAACAAGATGGACTAATAGATTTTACTAGAAGTCCAATAGAAATAGAAAGACAGATAAGGGCTTTTGATCCTTGGCCAGGAGCTTATACATTCTATAATCACAAGATGATGAAAATTTGGAAGGCTCAAGAAATGGATAAAAGCTATGATGAAGCAGACGGAACTATAGTAGATATAGACAAGGAAAGCTTTACTATTAGCTGTGGTGGCAAGGGCCTTAAAGTCTTGGAAATTCAAATGCCAGGCAAGAAGAGAGTTGCTGTTTCAGCATTCTTCTTGGGAAATAAGCTAGAAAAGGGCGAAGTTTTACAAAGCGAATAATTTATGGATAAAAACAGAGAAATTGCCTTAAAAGTCCTTTATGAGATAAACAATAATAAGGCTTATTCGAATATCACATTAAACAAGTACATAAAAGGCGAGAGCAAAGGCGATTTTATCCGTGAATTGGTCTATGGATGCTTGGAAAATCAGCTATATTTAGATAGCTTGATTGAAAATCTACTTGATAACGGTGGAAACAAGCTTAAATTGATGGAAAAGATCATTCTTAGAATGGGTATTTATCAAATGAAGTTTATGGATAAAGTGCCCGCTTATGCAGCCATTAATGAAAGCGTAGAACTAGCCAAAAAGTATACTAAGGGCAAGGCTTCCTTGGTAAACGCTTGCCTTAACAGATTTAATCGTGAGGCATACGATCCTTTAATGGATTTGGATTTTAATAAACTGAATAAAAAAGAGAAATGCCAGTATTTAAGCCTTAAATATTCATTCGAAATGTGGATAATCAAGCTTTGGCTTAAAGAATTTGACAATGATTTTGAAAAACTTCAGGCTTTGCTTAAAGCTTCTAATGAAAAAGCAGAGCTGGCAATTAGAACGAATAGCTTGAAAATTAGCAGGGAAGAATTGCTTGAAAAGCTTGAAAATCAAGGATTTACAGCAAGTCCTAGCCAAATGAATCATAATTCGATTATGGTAAACGGATCAAATCTTGTTAATACAGAGCTTTTCCAAGAAGGATTCTTTTCCATTCAAGATGAAGCTTCTACCTTTGCGGCAAATCTTTTGGATGCTAAACCTGGGGATAAGGTTTTAGACCTTTGTGCAGCACCTGGAGGAAAGACTTGTGCAGTGGCAGAGAACATGAATAACAGTGGAAAACTTATTGCCTGCGATATATATGAGCATAAATTAGATTTAATCAAGAATAGTGCTCATAGATTAGGAATAGACATTATTGAAACCATGAAAGCTGATGGCTGTGAGTTCAAAGATGAGTGGAAGGGCAAGTTTGATAGGGTCTTATGCGATGTGCCTTGCTCAGGCTTAGGTGTAATCAGGCGTAAACCCGAAATCAAGCTGAAAGAATATGAGGATTTGAATCCTTTATATGAAATTCAGCGTAAGATTTTGAATAATGGTAGTAAATATGTAAAGCAAGGTGGTACTTTGCTATACAGCACATGTACTATTAACAGTTTTGAGAATACTATTCAAGTTGAAAGCTTTTTGAAAGAGCATGAAGACTTTGAATTAGAATATATGAAACAATTTATACCAGGAATTCATTCATGCGATGGATTCTTCGTAGCAAAATTAATTAGGAGAGCTTAATTATGCAAATAGGATTTAAAACGGACAAAGGAAATCAAAGATCCAACAATGAAGATGCATGCTTTGTAATGTTCAAAGAAGAAACCTTCATTGTAGCCGATGGTGTAGGTGGCGAGAAATCAGGTGAACTTGCCAGTCGAACTGCGGTTATTGAAGCATCTAATTTCCTAGAAAAAAAGCATATAGAAGAGATAAGCGATGAGTTGGAGCTTAAGAACACTTTTGTAGGCTGTATCGATTACATCAACCAAGTTGTTCGAGAAAGAGGCTTTAAACACGTTGAAAACAACGGAATGGCCACAACAGTGGTAATAGGCCACAAGGTTGGAAATTCCATGTATTTTGCAAACGTGGGCGACAGCAGAGCCTATGTTCTAACTCAAGGGGAGCTTTTCCAAATAACAGAGGATCATACCTATGTTCAACAACTTGTAAACCAGGGGGTAATTACACAGGAACAAGCTCGAAATCATATGGATAGGCACGCAATTACTAGGGCTATTGGTGTAGAAGGGGCTGTAGAAGCCGACTTTTACAAGATAGATCTTAGAAAAGGAGATGTAATTCTACTTTGCACTGATGGTCTTTATGAGGAATTAAGTCATGAGGAAATCAAGGAACTTATGAGTCGCGACCTAGATATGAAGGAACTTTCAGAAGAATTTATTAGAGCAGCAAATAATAATGGGGGTAGTGATAATATTACACTTATTTGCTTGAAGGTAATGGAGGATGATATAGATGAGTAACAGGTTATTGGTAGGAAGATACGAGCTTATTGAAAAAATAGGCGAAGGTGGAATGGCTTCCGTATATAAAGCAAAAGACAGACTATTAAATAGATATGTGGCAATCAAAGTTTTAAGACCAGAATTCACTAAGGATGCTGAGTTTATTAACAATTTCCGTAAGGAAAGCCAAGCTGCAGCAGGCTTGTCACATAATAACATTGTAAATGTTTATGATGTAGGCCATGAAGGCAATATTCACTTCATCGTTATGGAATTGGTTGAGGGTAAACCTCTTAGCGAGATTATAAAAGCTAAGGCACCAATGGAATACAAGGAAGTTGTAAATATTGCAAAGCAAATCGGTCAAGCTTTGGATATAGCTCACAAGCACGGCATCATTCATAGAGATGTTAAGCCACACAATATTTTAATTACAAGCGATGGCACAGCTAAGCTTGCTGATTTTGGTATTGCAAAAGCTATAAACAATTCTACTCTTTCAAACAAGAACGATAAGATCTTAGGCTCAGTTCACTATTTCTCACCAGAACAAGCTAGAGGTTCTTATGTTGATGAGAGATCAGACCTTTATTCATTGGGAATTGTAATGTATGAGATGTTAACTGCTCAAGTTCCTTTTGACGGGGATAGCGCAGTTTCAGTTGCTTTGATGCATATTAACAATGAAATGCCTAGACCAACTAGACTTGTTCCAGCAATTCCTCCAGCAGTAGAAAGAATTGTAATGAAGTGTACTGAAAAGGTACAGACTAACAGATACAAGAATGCTGAAGAGTTATTGGACGATTTAAACAGCATTCAATTCTTAAGCGACAAGGTTGGCAAATCAGTATATATTGCCAATGAAGACGATGACGAATTACAAAAGTATCGTGAAGCTAGAGAGAGACAATTACAAGCAGACAAGGAAAATGAAGAGGACTTCAGTCCAAAGAGCAAGAAAAAATTCTTCATCATATATGGAGCCATAGCTTTTATAGGAATTGTAATTGCTTTACTTGCAATATTTGGAGTATTTGATTCTAAGGAAGCTTTATTGGTGCCAGATTTGTCCAACAAGACTTTTGAACAAGCAAGCAAAGAACTTGAACAATTAGGTTTGACAATTGAGCAAGGTGAAGCTGTATTCGATGAAGAAATTGAAGAAGGAAAGATTGTAAGTCAAAACCCTGAAGAAGGCACAGAAGTTGAAGAGGGTGCAGTTGTTACAGTAATTCTAAGCAAGGGCAAGGAAGAATTTGCCGTTCCTAACCTATATGGACATTCTTTAACTGAGGCCAAGGAAGCTTTGAGAGCTGTTAACTTAGAATTGGGCGATGTAAAATATGAATATAGCGATAAGGAAGCAGATACAGTTATTTCCCAAAGTGTAGAAGCAGGTTCAACACTTACAAAGGGCTCAAGCGTTGACATTGTAATCAGTAAGGGCGAGGAAATAATCAATGTTCCTGTACCTAATCTAACAGGCATCAGTTTAGGCGATGCTAAAACTGCTTTAAAGGACGCTGGTTTAAAACTTGGTAAGGTAAGCTATGAATTCAGCGACACTTACAAGAAGGGTTATGTAACATATCAAGAATATGCTGCAAATCAAAAGGTTAACAAGGGAACTAGTGTTGCAATTACAGTAAGTAAGGGTGCAAAGCCAGTTGATCCTGAACCTGTTGATCCAGAAGGAAAAGAAGGGGAAGATATAGACGACCTATAGGTGAAAAATGTTAAAAGATAATGTTGTAATAAAAGGTATAGGTGGATTCTACTATGTCCTTCATGAGGGCGAGATAATAGAATGCAAGGGCAAAGGAGCAATCAAAAACCAAGGCATATTATTAAAGGTTGGCGATAGGGTTGAGCTAAGCTTTGAAGATGAGCATACGCCTACAATCTCAAAGGTTCTGGACAGAAAAAATGAGTTTATAAGGCCGCCAATTGCCAATGTTGATGGATTAATAATATTTATGGCTTTAGACGCTCCAAAGCCTAATTTTGACCTTGTGGACAAGCTTTTAATCATGGCTGAAAGCAACGATTTGGAGACTCTTATCATAATCAATAAATGCGAGCTTGATAACCAAGAAGACTTAAGCTTTATAAAAGAAGCCTATGAACCTTACTACAAAGTAATATACACACAAAAGCTTTTTGATGAAGAGGAAAATGAAGGAGCTATAGATGAAATAAAATCCTTTATTAAGGATAAAAAAGTGGCTTTGGCAGGATCCTCAGGAGTTGGAAAATCAACTCTCATCAACAGGCTCAAGGAAGATGTTTCAGTAGAAACAGGCAATATTAGTGAAAAGAACAATAGGGGACGACATACAACTCGTCACGTTGAGATTTTCACAATAGATAACGGCGGAATGGTTTACGATACACCTGGCTTCTCATCCTTTGATATTGAAGCTGTGGGTGATATCCTTGCCAAGGATTTAATAAAATACTATATCGACCTGGAACCTTATGCAAAGCTTTGTAAATTCAAGGATTGTAGCCACATCAAAGAAAAGGATTGTATGCTGAGAGATGCAGTAAGAACAGGGAAGGTAAGTAAGAAAAGGTATTTGTCATATAAAAGCAATTATCTGAATATGATTGAAAACGAAAAGTATTAGGAGATTTGAAACGATGAAGTTAGCACCATCAATACTATCAGCTGATTTCTCCGCTTTAGGAGACTCAGTTAGAAAAATTAAAGACGCTGATTTAATTCATGTGGATGTTATGGATGGACATTTTGTTCCAAACATTAGCTTTGGAGCAGCTGTAATGAAGTCCCTTAACAAGGTGGCAGAAGAGGTGGATTTGAATTATGATGTTCACCTAATGATTGAAGATCCTGACAAATATATGGAGGACTTTTTAACAGATAGAACAGAATATATCACCGTTCATGAAGAAGCCTGCAAGCATCTTGATAGAACAATTAACCACGTTAAATCTTTGGGAGTAAAAGCCGGTGTTTCAATTAATCCTGCAACAGCAGTAAGCAATTTGGAAAACATCTTGCCAATGGTTGATTTAGTATTAATCATGTCAGTCAATCCAGGTTTTGGCGGCCAAAGCTTTATAGAATATACTTTGGACAAAGTTTCAGAACTAGACGAGCTTCGTAAAGCTAATGGCTATAAGTTTGAGATTGAAATTGATGGGGGAATTAACTTGGAAAATGCCAAGAAGGTGGTAGAAGCAGGAGCAGATATATTGGTAGCAGGTTCTGCCGTATGCGGACAAGCTGATCCTGCAAAAGCTGTAGCTGATTTCAAAAAAGTATGTGAATAGAATTTAAAAATGGGTCAATTGCGATTGACCCATTTTTTTATTAGTTTGTCTTTTTCTTATCCTTATCCTTGGTTTGATCCTTTTGCTTGTTTTTGCTGTCTTTGTTTTTGTCCTCTTGGACATCAGCTTCATCATCAGGAGTTTCTTCATCATCTGTGATTTCTTCCTGTTGCTTTGCTTCTTCTTCAGCTTTCTTCTTAGCCTCTTCTTCGGCCTTCTTCTTAGCTTCCTCTTCTTCCTTCTTCTTTCTTTCTTCTTCAGTCATGAAGTCTACCTTTTCGGAAGAAGTAGGTTCTGTACCAATGATAAAGTATTCATATTTTGTCTTAGAGCCTTCAGATGGTAAATAACCAGATCTAGCATCAACCTTGACTTTGTGAACATCGCTTGGCATCTCGGAATATTCGCCAGTGTTTGCCTTAGGGATTTGTCTCATTATGCGACCCCACATTCTAGCAGCATATTCTGACATGGAAGTTAGCTTCATGTTCATATCATTACCGATCCACAAGGATGCTGCGTATGAAGGAGTGAAACCATCAAACCATATATCGTATTGATTTGAAGTAGTTCCAGTCTTTCCGCCAGCTTTTACTTCTGATAGACGAGCATTTACACCGGTACCATGTTCAACTACGCCGAACATCATATCTCTCATGATAAATGCGACACCGTCATCTATAGCTTGATTGAACTTGGAATAATCCTTTGTTAGGATTTCATTTCCGCTTCTATCTACTACCTTAGTATAACATCCTCCTTCGTAAACCTTACCACCGTTTACGAAAGCTGTATATGCGTTTGACATTTCAAGAGGGGATACACCGTTGGTTAATCCGCCTAATGAAAGTGCTGCAGCATTCATATCGTTTACTGGAAGACTTTCATCAGTAACCAGTGAAGTGATACCAAATTTTTGTACCTGTTCGCTGGATACTTCTGGTCCAATTTGTTGGAATATCTTAACGGCACAAGTGTTTATGGATTTCATAATAGCTTCTCTCATGGAAATAACGCCACGGAATTTTTTGTCTGAGTTTTGTGGCCAATATTTTCCATCAACTTTCATCTTTTCATCGATTACAGTTGAAGCTGCTGTTAAGAAGTTGCCCCAATACTTTTCGCCTTGTTTTGTTCCACCTGGATTTATAAACTTTAAGCTGTCCTTACCATCACTGACTTGATCATAGGAGTATTGAAGTGATGCTGAGTAAATTGCCAAAGGCTTTATTGATGAACCAGGTTGTCTTAAAGCAGTAGCACGATTGTAAACCTGTTCGCCTACGATTTCACGTCCGCCCATCATAGCCTTGATCTGACCATTATTTACATCACGAATAACCATTGCAGATTGAGGTTGTACAATCTTTTGGTTAAGGGAATATGAGCTTGATGGAAGTGATAAACCATTATCTGTATCGAAGAATCCAGCATAATTTTCATTGTTAAAGAAGTCGGCTGAGATTACTAAATTATTGTTTTCATCCACTGACTTATATTCCTTTGGAATATTAATATATCCACCAGAAATTACAAAGAATCTGTAGTGTTCATCACGAATGAACATCTTAGGGAATTCTAAGCTGTATTCAATGCCACCATCAACTTCAGTCTTGTAAATATTCAATCTATGACCGTAGTAAATTGTCAAAGAACCATCGCTGTTCCACTTATATTCATTATCTCTAAAAGTGAAGCGATCATTGCCACACATATTGTAATATGAATATAGGGCAACGGCTCCATTGCTGTCTATAATATTGCCTTCGCTGTTAGTAGGGTAGGATTGAATTCCAGGGAAATTATCCTGATTATTGAATTCATCAGCCATGACTTCCTGTGCAGTTGAGTCCATAGTACTGTAGATTTTTAAACCCTTAGTATAGACTAATTCATAAGCCTCAGCTGAGGAGTATCCATATTCAGCGACTAAGTCTTTGATAACTTGATTGATAATATATTCACCAAAGTAGTTGTTATTAATGCCGCTAAGTTTCTTAGTATTAGCATTAATGATGGAGCTTAATGGTGTTTTCTTAGCTTTCTTACAAGCTTTTGCTGAAATATATCCTTGGTCTTTCATCAAATCCAAAGTTAGATGACGTCTATCTTTGGAGACATCATTTAGAACATAGCTGTTTACAGCACCCTTGTATATGATGATGTAATTAGGCTTCAATTTAGCATTGTTAATTGAAGTTACCAATTCATATATGGAAGGGGATTGAGGTAAAGCGGCTAGTGCAGCACATTGTGCAAGGTTTAGATCCTTTACATCTTTGCTGAAATAGTTTTCAGCAGCAGCTTTTATACCGTAATTACCGTTTCCGAAATATACGCTGTTAAGATAAGCTTCAATGATTTCTTCCTTTGAAAGATTGGATTCCAGCTTAACTGTGTAATATGCTTCCACAATCTTACGCTTAATGGAACGCTCTGATTTAATATCAGCCAAGTAAACATTTCTAGCTAGCTGTTGAGTGATAGTACTTGTACCACTAATACCACCGCCACCAAAAACTGCGTCCTTGATTGCACCTAACATTCTAGTAAAGTTAAAACCGTGGTGATCCCAGAAGGTTTTATCTTCGATTGCAACAATAGCGTTTATCATATTCTCTGGAATTTCATCGTATTTGATAATTGAACGATCTTCGCCAGAAAATACAGAGGACACCTCTTTGCCTTCATCATCATATAATGTAGAATTTACATCAATATATGAATATATATCTGAAGTATCTATGGAAGGTGCTGTTGCAATTACAACAGTTGTATATCCAATTGCCACTATGGCTAAAGCTGCCATAATCAGTAGAATAAGTCTGCCAACTCTAAGTTTCTTCTTTTTCTTGACAGGTCTTTTTCTTCTTCTGCTTGGAGTAGTGCTTGAAACAGGAGCTTTTTCAGCGTTTTTACTAGCTGATTTTGCTGTGCTTTTTGAAGGTTTTTTGCCTGCAACCTTTGAAGCGCTTTGCGCAGTCTTCTTAGCAGTCTTCTTGGCAGTATTCTTCGCAGTGCCTGCAGCTTTCTTTACTTTAGATTTAATATTGTTTTGAGTATTTTTTTGTCTGGATTTTGCAACATTTTGTCGTCTTGCCAAAATATTATCCTCCTTAAAATATATTCCTTAATATTATACCATATTTTCCTTGAAATAAATATATAAAAGACATATAATGTAGGCCAAGCTGGTTTTGGAGGGGAGTCTTATGCGAAGAACTCTAATATTACCGGCTATTTTTTATTGCTTGGGGATATTATATGCCTATGAGTGCGAAAGCTATACTAGCTTATTAATATATGGAATATTCATTGGAATTTCAATGGTTTTGCTGAAATATAGCTTTTCATATGAAAGCTCATATGCCATATTATTGATTGTATTTTTGCTAATTTCTTTTTGCAATTTCAAGCTTAATAATGGGGAATTAAAAGAATATGAAGGGACAATAAATCTTCACATAGATAAGCTGGTTAAATGGGATTCTGATAAATCCGTATACGATGGAGGAAGAGTAAGGCTTAGCATTTTCAAGGATATGGAAGATCCAGCCCAGCTGGTTGGTGCAGATATAAAAATTACATCCGCTTTGAAAATACCTGAGAAGAATAGCAATCCCAACTGTTTTAACTACGCCCTGTATTTAAAATCCATAGGAATTGACTATATTGTTTCAGCTGAGGATTATGAAATTGTAAGGGAGGGCAGTGGACTGGGCCATTTTCTTACTGAAAAAAGGATTCAATATTTGGACAATTTTGAGGATCCATCCTTGATAAGCGGTGTTCTATTCGGTGATAAGGGGCAGCTGGAAGAGGAAAGTTATGAAGCTTTTCAAAAGAATGGGACGGCTCATGTGCTGGCAGTTTCAGGTTTGCATATTGGCATTATATTTGCAGGATTGAGGAGGCTATTAAAGAAGAAAAATAAAATCCTATATTATCTATTGAGCATTGCAGTTCTTCTTGTATATTCATTGATGACAGGCTTTGCAATTTCAACGGTGAGAGCATTAATACTCATTTTTACAGTGATGTTCGCAGAGCTTAATGACAGGCCATACGACCTGCTTTCCGCCTTGGCTTTTGCAGGGATTATAATACTCAGCTTTAATCCCTTTGAGCTGTTCAACAGCGGATTTCAAATGTCATTTCTGGCGGTTTTAAGCATTGCCATAGTAGGTAAAAAAGCGGAGAGAAAGTTCTATTTTATACCTCAATCCTTGCTATCCACTTTAGAAATTCAAATACCTTTGATTCCATATATGGCTTATGAATACAATATTGTGCCTTTACTAGGCTTATTTGCAAATATTCCAAGCATATTTTTGGTGGGAATCCTGGTGCCAATAGGAATGATTTCCTTTTTGATTTATGTTTTTACCGATTTGTTTCTCGGCGAAAGCATAATGGCACTTATTAGTACTGCAATGGAGAAAATTAATTTGTTTGCAGCAGGAAGCTTTTCAGGCAGTATTGCTGTACCAAGCCCAAACCTTGCAATAGTTGTAATTGCAAGCATTTTAATATTCGTGTTATGTGGCGAATGGTTCTATGTGAGAAAGCATAGGAAGGAATATAGGAAGATTTTAGCGGTGTTTTTGGCCTTAATAGTCCCCATATCCCTTATGTCTATTAACAAAGATAGTAGATTTGATGATGCTGATGCTATTTTTGTGGATGTGGGGCAGGGGGATGCCCTATGGATTGATGATTGCTTATTTGATAGCGGTGGTAAAGAAGGGTTCAACGGAGGTAATCTCAATGTTGGTAAGGATATACTCAGACCATTTCTTTTGAAAAATGGCCATGGGAGCTTGGATGCCGCGTATATAACCCATAATCATGGGGATCATTTTAAAGGTCTTGAGGAGTTAAGCCAGGATTTTCAGGTGGATAATATATATTTTTCGAAGAATTATCAGGCTTTGGCAAAGGAATTAGAAGGAAGTGCAAAAGCGGATAATTACGCATATTTGGATTCGGGGAATATGGTTAAAAGAAAAGCTATGTCAGTAAGGATACTTTGGCCTATAAAAGGGAATACACAATTTATTGAAGACGATGAAAATGCGAATTCTATGATAATGAGAGTAGATATTGACGGTGTTTCATTTCTCATAACAGGAGATATTGATCAAAAGGGTGAAAAGAGCATATTGGAGTACTATGAGGCTATGGGAAAAGCTAATTTGTTGGATTGTGATGTGTTAAAAGTGGCCCATCATGGCAGTAAATACAGTTCCTGCGATGAGTTCATAAAAGCGGTAAGCCCTGAAATTGCAATAATCTCTGTAGGTGCACATAATTTTTATGGTCACCCTAGTCAAGAGGCAATGGACAGGTTGAAGAATAAGGGGGCAAAGGTCTTAAGAACCGATGAAAGAGGTGCCATAGGCTTTGTTATTGAGGATGGAGAGTATAGAATTGTAAGTATGAAATAGCATGTTTACTACTTTTACTATAAATGATATAATCACTTTAAAGAGGTGATAAAATGTTAAAAATTGCAATTGTAGCTAGAAATGAAAATGTGAGCAGTGATAAGGATAAGACTATTATGAACTACTGCTTACCAACTAAATATATAAAAGCTATGCCAAAAGGTATAGGCTTTATTACAGTTTGTGCCGATGAACAGCTAGGAGACAATATGGAAGAATACCTAGAATATATTGCAAATGAAGCAGATGGTCTAGTTTTGACAGGAAGCTGCATAGATGTTCCACCTAGATATTATGGCGAAGAAGGTATTAATGGTTGGACTTATCCTTTGGATGAGTTCCAATTTGATAAGAAATTGATTGAACTCTTTGAAGAGCAGGGCAAACCAATACTTGGAGTTTGTGCAGGATCTCAAGACATTAATGTTGCCCATGGAGGAACTCTTCATCAGGATATAGAAAATCATTGCAAAAAGCCAGATGGTTACACTCATGAGATTTCAATCAAAGAGGGAACTTTCCTATATGAAGTATATGGTGAAAAAGCTCAAGTTAACACTTATCATCACCAAGCTTCCAAGGATCCAGCTCCTGGCTTTGTTGTTAGTGCAGTTTCAGAAGATGGCATTATAGAAGCCATTGAAAAAGGCAATATTATAGGGGTACAATGGCATCCTGAAAAACAAATGGATAAACATTTCTTTGAAGTATTTTTCAAGAAATTCTTTAATTATGAAGCATAAAAAAAGGGGACCAAGTTCAAACTGGTCCCTTTATTATTTATTTATCCTTAAGGTATTTAGAAACGCCAATGCATACGGCACTAAGAACTAAAACTGAAGCACTTGCAACTGCAACAGTCTTGCCAACGCTTTCAACCTTGTTTAATAATTCCTTATTATCTTTTGTTTTGGCACATTCTTTACATAAAGCTTTTGTACCTGTACCAACTAATTCTAATAGCTTTTCACTAGTATCGATTGTAAAGTCTGCAACGATACCTGCAATCTTTGCTACATAATCTAAAACTGTATTAATATAACTCATAAAGTAATCCCTCCTTTATGGAAAATATTGTATACTAGTATGAGAAAAAAGTAAAGAGAAGGAAGGTAAAAGCTATGCGATTTATGTAAAAATATTGCTTGACAAAGGTATGTCGAGATAGTATACTATATGTGTTCGCAATTTTGTGTAGTGATCCGAGGTAGCTCAATGGTGGAGCAACCGGCTGTTAACCGGTAGGCTGTGGGTTCGAGCCCCACCCTCGGAGCCATTTTTAGATAAAGATGTATGCCGGAGTGGCGGAATTGGCAGACGCACAGGACTTAAAATCCTGCGATCCTTACCGATCGTACCGGTTCGACCCCGGTCTCCGGCACCATTTTTTTATCTAATTGAATATCGCGGGGTAGAGCAGTTGGTAGCTCGTCGGGCTCATAACCCGGAGGTCGGAGGT
>JAKSSL010000010.1 GCA_024403115.1 Clostridia bacterium | reverse complement strand
TAGATAGCGTCGTTAAGCATAACGTCTAGTCTTTCTAAAGCGCCCATTGCAGCGATTTCTGGCATACACATACCTGATGAGTAGTTACATAATCTGATGTATCTGCCGATTTCTTCACCAACTTCATCAAGAGCTTTTCTCATGATTCTGAAGTTTTCTTGAGTTGCATAAGTACCACCGAAACCTTCTGTTGTAGGTCCATAAGGTACATAGTCAAGAAGTGATTGAGCTGTAGTTCTGATTACAGCGATAATGTCTGCACCTTGTCTAGCTGCAGCTTGTGCTTGGATAACGTCTTCATAGATGTTACCAGTAGCAACGATTACGTATAGATAAGGTTCTGCACCTTCTCCGATTGTTGCTAAATATTCGTTTCTCTTTTCTGTTTGCTTTCTGATCTTAGCTAAAGTGTCAAGGCAGATTGGCATAATTGCTTCTTCTGCTTCTTTTTGACTGCAAGTAGGTAGTTCAGTAAGTTTTAATTCGCCAGTAGCAACTGCTTGAGCGATTTCTTGAGGAGTCTTACCAGTTTGTACCATTGCATTACCAATCCAGTATGCAACACCAGTAGGTAGACCGCCTGCTTCCTTTACTTGATCAACAACTACGTTTGGAAGTGGATTATCAACATCATCCACACCGTCAACACCTAAAAGTCTTAAAATAGTTCTTTCAGTACTTACAGTAGTGTGTTCATCAATGAACTTTTGCATGTCATGAGCGATGTTTGCGGCATGCTGTCTTGCACTGTCTACGACTTTTTGGTCAAGATTTAATTTGCTTTTCATCCTTTTTCTCCTTACTTTATGTATTTTTTGGCGCCCTCGATAATTTCGCTATTAATACCTAACATCATAGCGATATTAAGAGCGTCTTTAGGCACTTGTCCTTGGTTTTCTACACGATACAGACGATAGTCCATATGTCTAGAAATTATATCTATTCTCTCCTTACGGTTCGCACGACTAATTTCAGTGTTTAAACTTGTAAAATTAACATCTGATAGTCCTTTGACTTGCATGTTTACCACATCGGGATCAACTGCTGCATCAAAGTGAGTCGTAATGAGAGTGATATACGGTTTAACTTTTAAGTAGTCGATAAGACTACGGGTTAGGGCTAAGCCCTCAACAGGATTAGTTCCACTGGCAATTTCGTCAATTAATATCATTGAGCGGTCTCTGCCGTGGTCTAATATTTCTTTCAGTTCCTCCATCTCGCTTCCAAAAGTGGATAAGCCTCTTTCAACAGCCTGGCTGTCGCCTATAAGCATTTGAATGAAGTTTGATAATCCCACCTTTGCTTGGGCAGCGGGAACAAAGAAGCCATATTGAGCCAGAACTTTTATCATTCCAGCAAGCTTTAAGGATATTGTCTTGCCTCCCATATTAGCTCCTGTTATGCATGTAACACCATCTTCAAGATGAATGCTAACTGGAGTATATTTCTTGCCTTTGGCTTCAAGATGATCAACTACAACCAAGTTTCTTCCATCAACAATATCCAATATATGTTCATCGCAAATGTCAGGTTTTACCATATCGTGTTTAATATAGTATTGAGCCTTTGCGATAACCAAATCAAGTTTACCTATTTTCTTACAGTTTTCAGCTACTAGCTCACTGTAAAGGCCTAATTTATGTGAAAGCTCTGCACATACTCTCTCTTCTTCAAGATCAATTTCACCATCAACCTCGCCAATCTCCTTCATGATTTCATAAACCTGAGGAGTGCTCTTAAGTTTGTATGTAACGCTTACATAGTCCTCATCCACCAGTTCCAAATCATCGCAAGTTTTCACCTTGTCATAATCTGTGGACTGCTTGGAAACTGTAATATCAAACTTTGGTGTTAATTGAATGCCCAAAGTTTTTCTAAGCTCGTCACGCTTGGATTTTTGAGCTTTTCTTGCTTCAAGTTCCAAGGCATGCTTTCTATCTCTCAACTGAGCCAGCTTCTCTGAGAATTCGTTATAAAGATAGAAAGTGGCCATTCTGTCGTGGCGTGGGTCCAATATGTCTATTACATCTTCCACGTCTGCTAGAAGGTACTCGTCTGGAAGCTTTTCTTCCAAATCATTACAAGCATTGATTATATTTCTCATCTGCAAAAGCAGAACCTTGTAATCGTACAATTCTACTACGGCCAGAGTGGTTTTCTTAGCACATTCAATAGTATTGCTTAAGTCCTTCATTTCCATAAAGATTCTAAGTATACTATTTAATTTGTCTTCATGGCTTTTACAGAAATCAAGCATAATTTGAGATTTGTCCAATTGCTCTCTAAGCTCTGCCTCTTCCCCTGGGAAATATGGTCTAAGCTCAGCCATTTCCTTTTTGCCATATGGTGTAAGAATATTAAGTTTTGATATAACGTATTCCAGACCTGTTTCCGATCTAGTCTTTACGTTACATAATCTTCTGTTGGATGCTTGTGACATCGCTCCTCCTATAGTCTTACATCTATTACAGGAATATCAGGAATAGCTTTTTGCATAGCATCCCTCAATGCCTCGTGTTCAAATGAATATCCTTGTGGGGATGTAGGATTTACTGTAACCGCTGCAACCTTTATGTTTTGAAGAACGGAAACTGTAAAGCCCTTCTTTCTTAATTGGCCCCATTTAATGGATTTTATAAATACTCTAGTTGGATCCTTTAAAATGAATTCAACCTGCTTTAAATTTTTTAATGAAATGTCATCAATTACGCTATCGGAGAAAGCTCCTGGAATATATACATATTTAGTATTCTCTGAGATAGCTTCATTGATTTTCTTGCTGTTGCCTAAACCTGTTGTAAGGTGATCTAGCATGCGAAGTTTAAGTTCTCCATCTTGCTCATCGATTAACATAACGATATCCTTATCGCCGTCTTCTTCAATAAGCTGTCTAGCCTTGTCATCATTTAAGACATCAGTTGTATATAGGCCAACTATATAAGCTGTTTCTTCAACAACTTTTTTCATAGTTCTTGAAATTACTGCTCCAGTGGATAGGATTACCGCATCGGATGTTTCAGGAGATGCTATGGATTTTCTATCAATAGCTCCATCAATCATAACCAGTTCACAACCCAATTCGAACATTTCCTCGTACATCTTCTTTGTGTCCATGGTAGCAACTGGTCCAGCGATTTGAACGTAACCAGCTTCCATAACTCTGCAAAGCAAAATGTCGCCTATTGATGAACCGAATCTTGTTCTTCTAACGATTTCCAATCCGCCCTCAGCTAGGTCAAATAGCTGAACAGGAACTGAAACGATAGTTCCTTCATCCAAATAAACCTTTGGCTTATCTGTGGCTGTAACCAAGTCTGTTGATTCTCCATCTCTTCCTGTGGATGTTACGCCAAGTAGCAGTCCCTCATCCATAGCCTCTTCAATTAGAAAGTTAAGGGCTGTTGTCTTTCCGGCGTTTTTGGCCATTCCAACAATAGAAACAGTTTTATATTTTGATGCTAATTCGGACATTAGTCCCATAGAATTAATTCCCTTCAAGTGTTTACTGATTTTAGCTTTCTAATATAAATCAAGATACTTTATAATGACTTGATTCATATTATAAAGTTAAAGTTTTTAAAATCATACCAAAGGGAGACTAAATCTCCCTTTGGCTAATTTCAATTTAGTTCTACTAAACTGCTAACAAATAATCTAAACTATTTGTTTCTTTCGTGTCTTGCAAGATTTGCAGGTTCCATTGACTTGATTTCTGGACCTTCTCCAAGAGCTGAAACACCTTGATACTTGTAAGCCTTCTTTCCAGTGCAGAAGTCGCATTGGCAAGGTTCTTCTTCGTATACAGGTTGAGTGTAAGTAGTGATAACGCCTTCGTAGTTTCTAAGAATTACCTTATCGTGAGTTTCTGAAATTACGTATTGAGGCATTACTGGAGTCTTACCACCACCACCAGGAGCGTCAACTACGAATGTAGGTACTGCATAACCTGAAGTGTGTCCTCTTAAACCTTCGATGATTTCGATACCCTTTGAAACTGTAGTTCTGAAGTGTTCGATACCAATTGATAGGTCGCAGATGTAGATGTAGTAAGGTCTAACTCTCATCTTTACTAATAAGTGCATTAATTGTCTCATAACGTGCTTGCAGTCATTAACGCCTCTTAGTAATACAGTTTGGTTACCTAGAGGAATACCTGCGTCAGCTAACATGTTACAAGCCTTAACAGCTTCTTCAGTTACTTCATCAGGGTGGTTAAAGTGAGTGTTTAACCAGATTGGATGATACTTCTTAAGCATGTTGCAAAGTTCAGGAGTAATTCTTTGAGGAAGAACTACTGGAGTTCTTGAACCGATTCTTACGATATCAACGTGATCGATTTTTCTTAATTCGCTGATGATGTATTCTAATACGTCATCTTCTACGCATAATGCGTCACCACCTGAAAGTAGAACGTCTCTAACAACTTCTGTCTTTCTGATGTATTCGATACATGCGTTAATGTCTTCCATTGATCTAGCACCGTCAGTTTCACCTGCAAGTCTTCTTCTTGTGCAGTGTCTGCAGTACATTGAACATTGGTCAGTGATTAAGAATAATACTCTGTCTGGATATCTGTGAGTTAAGCCAGGAGCTGGGGAGTCAGCATCTTCGTGTAGAGGGTCAGCATCGTCTGCAGCTGATCTGTGCATTTCAGCAAGTGTAGGAACTGCTTGCATTCTTACTGGGCATTTAGGATTATCAGGATCCATTAATGAAGCATAGTAAGGAGTAATACCTACTCTGAAGCCACCGATAACCTTTTCGATATCTTTTTCTTCTTGTTCTGAAAGATTAACAACGGCTTTGATGTCTTCTAAAGTTGAAAGTCTGTTTTCAACTTGCCAATGCCAATCATTCCATTGTTCATCAGTTACATCCTTAAATAGAGGGATGTCTTTCCAATTTCTTCTTGCCATAATTTTTTCTCCTTTAAAAATTAAATTATGTTTATTTAAGTCGGCCATTTTTCAATGGCTAAAACCTTAACTTTATCTGTCTGATATGGCCTTGTGTTTTCTTTCAAACAAAAAACCCCATTAGACAATTATATTATACTATTTATGAAGTCAAATGTCTAGAAAAATGGGGCATTTTTTGGTCTATTTATTTAGTTTTTAAAAGCTTTTTTAAGCGTACATCTCTTCGAATAATTTTTTAATTCCAGGATGTTCTCTCAAGCATTGAAGAGTAACCTCTGCGTGGCCCTTGCAGTATCCGTTTCCAATCATCATGTTAACGTCTTTGCCAACGCCTTCAGCTCCCAAAGCTGCTTTTGTAAAGCTTGTTGCCATTGAGAAGAAGTAAACAACTCCGTCGTCCTTGCATGCCAAAATGGAAGCCATCTCTGTGTTTTCTATGTTTACAACATTGATAACAACATCAGCAAGTTCTCCGTTAGTTAATTCTGAAATCTTTTCGTAAACAGCCACTGCATCTGTAGCATCTAAATGGCAATATTCGTCTGCTAAATCAAGTTTTCTTGCTCTTTCCTCTGATTTAGGAGAACCAGCTACGCAAATTACTTTTCCTGTAACTCCCACATGCTTCTTTGCTTCGTACAAGCATAGCAGTCCTGATTTGCCGCCACCGCCTATTACAACTACAGTGTTGCCAGGTCTGCACAATTTAGCTGCTTGAGCAGGTGCACCTGCAACGTCTAATGCTGATAAAGCTAAGCCTTCTGGCATATCATCAGGAAGTTTTGCATAAAGTCCGCTTTGGAATAATATTGCGTGACCAATAATATCCACTTGATCTATTTCAGGTCTAATATCTAGGATTTCATCGATTACAAGTGGAGTAAGTGAAAGTGATACCAAAGTGGCAATCTTGTCGCCTACTTTAATTGTGCCTTCAAAATTCTCACCTATCTCCTCAACAGTTCCAATTAGCATTCCGCCTGAACCTGTCCAAGGGTTCTTGTGCTTGCCTGTTTTTGCAACGATATCCTTAATAATCTTTTTAGTCTGTCCTTTGACAGCTTCATCAGTATTAGGAGTCTTTTCGTCTATTCCTAATTGGATTTTTGCCTGTCTTGCTATTTCTGTGAATGAAGCGGAGTCGATGTTCAAAGTCTTTACATTAATTAGAACTTCATTGTCATAAATCTCCATATTGTTGTCCAGTTTTTCTGCTGGTTGTGGTAAAACACCTTTTGGGGAAACAACTCTGTGGATTCCGTATACATCACCTTGTTTCATGGCTAAAAGCCCTCCTTATATTCTTATAAATACATAATTCTTTTAAAATATTATACTAACAAAGCACCATAATATCAATACCCAGAAATAACAAAAACGGGACCTTGCGATCCCGTTAATTTTTTGAATTTACCGTCATCTATCGATGACCTAAATTGCCTGCTGGTCTATCAGTTTTACTGGCTATCAACTAAGCATATAACTTAGTGAATAAGTCTCTGATTTCCTTGCTTTCTCTTAAGATTTCAAGAGTTACAGCAGCGTGACCCTTAGTGTATCCGTTACCCATTAACATGTCAACGTCCTTACCAACACCTTCAGCTCCTAATGCAGCCTTAGTGAAGCTTGTTGCCATTGAGAAGAAGTAAACCATACCATCGTCATGTGTAGCAAGGATTGAACCCATTTCAGTGTTAGGAATGTTAACTACGTTGATTGTAACGTCAGCTAACTTACCATCTGTAGCTTCCTTAACCTTGTTGTAAACTTCTACAGCGTCTGCAGCGTTAGCAACGATGTATTCATCAGCAACGTTTACTGACTTAGCTCTGTCGATTGATGATTGGAATCCGTCAACGCAGATAACCTTACCAGTTACGCCTACCATCTTCTTAGCTACGTAGCAAATTAGGATACCGGACTTTCCGCCACCACCCATAACTACTACAGTGTTTCCTGGTCTGCAGATCTTAGCTGCTTGAGCAGGAGCACCAGCAACGTCTAATGCTGATAATGCTAAGTTTTCAGGAATATCATCAGGAAGTACTGCGAATAAACCAGTTTCGAATAAGATAGCTTGACCTACTACGTCTACTTGGTCAACTTCTGGTCTAATATCAGTAATTTCTTGAAGCTTTAATGGAGTTAATGAAAGTGATACTAATGTAGCAACCTTGTCACCAACCTTTAAGTCGCCCTTGAACTTAGGACCAACTTCTGCAACAGTACCGATTAACATACCGCCTGAACCAGTCCATGGGTTCTTGTGCTTACCAGTTGTCTCAACGATGTTCATGATAATCTTCTTAGTTTGTTCTTCAACAGCTGGATCAGTGTTAGGAGTTGCTTCGTCAATTCCTAATTGAATCTTTGCTTGTCTAGCGATTTCTGTGAATGAAGCTGAGTCGATGTTAAGAGTCTTAATATCGATAAGAACTTCGTTATCATAGATTTCCATAGTGTTGTCAACCTTTTCTGCTGGTTGAGGAAGAACACCCTTAGGTTCGATTACTCTGTGAATTCCATAAGGATCTCCAACTTTAAATTGTTTAGCCATTGTAAAATTCTCCTTTTCATATATATTTATATTTTACATCTGAATTTTTACAAAGGACATACGCGTCCTTTTACATATTCTATAATACCACAAATAGAATTTTTTTCAAGTATTTTATTTGTATTTTTTATACACAAAATCCCCTAGACTTCTGGCAAAAAACGCTTGCAATTACAAGGTTTTTGTTATATACTTATTGAGCGAATTTGAGCAAATATTAGAGAAAGGTGGGAAATAATATGGCAAATATTAAATCCGCAAAGAAGAGAATCTTAGTTATTGACAAGAAAACTGCAAGAAACAAGAGAGTTAAAAATCATTTAAAGGAAACTTTAAAGGACTTTGATCTTGCATTAGAAGCTGGCGACATGGATGACGCTGCTGAAAAGCTAGTTCTTTGTGAAAAGAAGTTAAAGCAAGCTGCAGCAAAGCATGTTATCTCAAAGGAAGCTGCTTCAAGAAAAACATCAAGACTAGCAAAAAGATTCAACGCTGCAAAAGCAGCAAAGTAATCTCACCCGTCCCACCAATGGCATAAGTTAAATGCCTTTTACGTGAGTAAAAATAAAAAGCGAGGATGTGTCTCCCTCGCTTTTTTATTGCTTATTTTTCTCCATATGAACTTCTCTGAACAATATAAACCCGCATACCGCCAGCACAATAACGCTGATAAACTGGGATGTGGAAAGCACTCCCACAAAACCTCTGATTTGATCTCCCCTCAAAAATTCTATAAAGAATCTGGCCACAGCATAGAGCATTAAATAGCATTCCAATATATACTTTTTGCCCTTCCTGTATAGTACAAACATTAGGAAGAACAGTCCAAATTCAACGGCCGATTCCAGCAATTGCACTGGGAAATTGTCTATACCGTAGCAGCATCCTCCCAGGAAACATCCGATTCTGGCAAAGCCGTGAAATAGTGGAATTCCAATGCCTGCAAGATTTAAATAATACCTTACAGATTCAGTTTCAAGCCTTTGTCCTCTAAAGCGTTTATGCTTTAGCATAATATAATATGTGATTAAACCGACTATCAGCCCGCCGTAGAAAACGCTCCCTCCAAATATTACTTTTATCACTGGCCATAAGTTGTCCCAAGTGGCTTCTTTCAAAGCTCCCCAATAGCTAATATTGGTAATTCCATAGAGCAAATGGGAACCCGCTAACACCCCAAGAGCGGACACTAGAACGCAGGAAAACCAGTCATCTATTTCCATATTGCGACCGTCTTTTTTAATCAATTTGCATACAAAAACAGCCATTATTGTAGCTCCAATAATGGCCATTAATGAGTACGTATTTATTGTTTTTCCAAATATTTCGAAACTTGGAAACATAAATCCTACATTCCTTCTAATGCATCCAAAAATGATGGATCAGTAAGTGCTGCACCGCCTATGAAACAAACACATGCAATTGCTAGCGCAGATAATCCTACAGCAACAATACCTAGAACGAATCCTGCTGTTGCCATTCCATTTGGTTGTCCATATATTTCACGAGTCATCTTTCTAGCCTTGTTACCAAATATGATTGCTAGGATTGCTGCAACAAATGAACAGTATCGCACGATTGGAATCCATGATCCAACTGTACCAACTAAACCTAGTACTAAAGCTGCGATGGAGTAATTCTTTGCGCTATTTTCAACGCTATCGCCTGAGAAAGCTTCCTTTGCATCGTTTTCAGCTTTTCCGAAATCGAATTCTTCATCGTTGCCTGCAAAATCCCCATTTGTCACCTTTTCGGCCTCGACTGTTTCTACATTTTCCTTAACCTCTTCTGCCGCTTCTAAACTTGCACCACAAACTGGGCAAAACTTTGCGCCTTCAGGAACCTCTGCTCCACATTTATTACAAATCATTTCATTTACCTCCTTGGTCATACTTAACAATTTTATTCTAGCATATGGCCTATGCTCTGTCAATCAAAGGATTTGCAATTATGTTCGTCTTCCGTTTTGGCGAAGCTTGGCACTAAAAAAGCACGCATATTGCGTGCTTAATTATTCTCTATTTGAAATATCTTTCAAGTAAGCCCTTGAATGCCTTACCGTGTCTAGCTTCATCGCGAGCCATTTCGTGAACTGTGTCGTGGATTGCATCTAAGCCTTGTTCCTTAGCTTTCTTAGCAAGTTCAAACTTGCCTGCTGTTGCGCCACATTCAGCTTCAACTCTCATTTCAAGGTTCTTCTTTGTTGAATCTGTAAGTACTTCACCTAATAGTTCTGCAAATTTTGCAGCGTGTTCTGCTTCTTCGTAAGCAGCTTTTTCCCAATATAAACCAATTTCAGGATATCCTTCTCTATGAGCAACTCTTGCCATTGCTAAATACATACCAACTTCAGAGCATTCTCCTTGGAAATTTTCTCTTAATCCTTGAATAATTTCAGGATCAACACCTTGTGCAACACCAACTACGTGTTCTGCAGCCCATTCCATGTCACCTTCTTGCTTCTTAAACTTATCAGCTTTTGCATGGCAAACTGGACATTCATCTGGTGCCTCTGGACCTACATGTACATAACCACATACTGAACAAACCCATTTAATCTCTGACATAATTCTTCCTCCTTAAAAATTGTAGTATAACATTGTCATATAACTATTATAACATTAAATCGTTAACAATCAAACAGACGAACAATCTCATCCTGTAATTCTTTCAAATTATCAATTTGATTAATTCTTCCCCTGAATTTTGCTGCACCATGCATTCCCTTCATATACCAGCCTATATGTTTACGCATTTCACGTACTGCAACATATTCTCCTTTTAAAGCAACCAGCATATTCAGATGGCGAATGATGGTATCCCTTTTTTCTTCATTGCTAGGGCTGTATTTTTCGCCCATATTAAGTTCTTTAAAAAGCCAAGGATTTCCCAAAGCACCGCGGGCTATCATAACCATGTCACATCCTGTAGTCTCCATAATTGCCTTGGCGCTTTCCAAGTCAACCACATCTCCATTGGCGATTACGGGAATACTCACACTTTCCTTTACTTTCCTTATTTCATCCCAATTAGCCTTGCCCTCGTAGAATTGTTCTCTAGTTCTACCGTGAACCGCTATAGCGCTGGCTCCAGCCGATTGTAAGGCGTGAGCCACTTCCACAGCATTAATATGGTTTTCGTCCCAGCCTAGACGTATTTTAGCGCTTACAGGCTTATCAGTAGCACCTACCATTGCTTTTACAACTTGATAAACATTTTCCGGATCATGCATCATATATGAACCGTCATGATTCTTTACAACTTTTGGTACTGGGCAACCAATATTGATGTCCAGTATTTTATTTGGCAAAGGATCTAGCTTTTCAGCGGCAAAAGCCATAATATCAGGCTCATGTCCAAAGATTTGAATGGCAACATTCTTCTCTTCAGGATAGGTATAAGACAGCTTGGCTGTGTTCTTATCCTTGTACCACAAGCCTTTTGCACTTATCATCTCTGTGTAGCTTAAACCTGCACCCTGCTCCTCGCAAAGAAGCCTAAAAGGTGCATCGGTAATGCCAGCCATTGGCCCTAATAGAAAGGGACTATTCAATTGTACATTTCCAATTTTACACATCTTAGGACATAATCTAAAAGCACCAACTACTTAGGTTGGCGCTTGTTCTTACAATAAATAATTTGCAATCCTTCAAGTGTTAATAACTTGTCGATATGGTCAACACAATCAACACCGTTTTCAATCAAATTAGCCAATCCACCTGTGGCAACAACAGTTACTTCCTTGTCTTCACCACATATTTCCTGTAGCTCAGCTTTCATCTTTCTAACAATGTATTCAACTAAGCCCATATGGCCATAAACTAAACCTGATTGCATGCTGGAAATAGTGTTTTTGCAGATAACTCGACCAGGTTCTTCAATTTCAACCTTAGGAAGCTTTGATGTCTTTTCAAACAAAGCATCCGATGAAATCTTTAAACCTGGAGCGATAGTTCCGCCTAAATACTCGGCTTTATCAGTAACAGCACAGAAAGTTGTGGCTGTACCAAAGTCGATAATAATCAGCGGACCACCATATTTTTCAAATGCTGCAACAGCATTTACAATACGGTCTGCTCCCACCTGTTTTGGATTGTCATATTTTACAACTAATCCGGTTTTTACTCCTGGTCCAACAACTATGGCACGCTTGTTAAAATACTTTGTGCTCATGTGTTGCAAAGTAAATACCAAGGAAGGTACAACTGTTGATATAATCACATCCTTCACTTGAGCCGGATCTAAATTCTCATAAGCAAATAGCTGATTAATCAGCATGCCGTACTCGTCGGCACTCTTTGCTTGGTCTGTTTCAATTCTCCAATTTGTTAGCAATTTTCCGTCTTGGAAAACTCCCAGTACGATATTGCTGTTTCCTACATCAAAAGCTAATAACATTTTTATTCCTCGATTCTTTTTAGAGCTAATGCCAAGGTTAATCCTGGTATTCCTCTTGTTCCTAATGATTCACTGCCAAGTATTTGGTCAATTTTCTTAAGTCTGTACTGAATTGTGTTCACATGGACATTCAAGAATTTTGCTGCCATGTTTCCGTTCATTCCAGTATCAAGAATTAATGTTTCCAATGTTTCTATTAAAGCATCCGCCTTGTTTTCGCTGATACTTCTATAGAAAGGCTTTAACATATTTTCATATCTTGTTTTTAAAGTTCCACCTTGAGTTTGAATTTGTATGCAGTTTGCAACCAAAGTCAACTCGTACTTTGAGAAAACTCTCTTGTAAGGGAAAACTTTTCCTACTAAAGTTGCAGTTTCGTTTATTAAAGCAAAAGCGTTTATGGCTTCCTCTATGCCCTCCAAATTAGTTGATTGGTAAATTCTCACCCTATCTCCTAATAGCTTTAGATCGTCATAAATGGCCACGCAATTTTCGTTAGCGAACTCGTTCATTTCACCGAGAATGATTCCAAGGCTGTCCTCTTCATCTTGCACGGAAATAATCTTAAATCCGTACTCTTTCTCATATTTTTCCACTGCTTTTACAAAGAGTTCTCTGTCCAGATTCTTAATATCAAAGACACTTAGAATCTCATATTCGTCCATATCTAATTCCTTGTAGATTAGCTTTGCTATGTTAATATCACCTCTATCAAGGGCACGGACAAATTCCAAATTATTGTTCTTGTCTGGTGAATATTGCCAGATATTCATTGATATTTCAATGATTCCAGCTAATTGAGTTATCTCACTTTGTGTATATTCATCATCGTTATCAACGATCAACATCACATAATCCACGCCAGCAATATTTACCAAACCCCAGTAAGTTAAAACATTGCTAATGTTAAGGAATTGATAAAGTCTGCTCTTTTCAACCTTGCTGTTTTTTGCCACTTTAACCGCATCAGCAATAGATACTGCCTGTCTAGTTTCAATGGAAAAGACCGGTTGATAGTCCGGTGTAAACAAGACTAACTGTATGTTGTTGATAATTGCGGCTTCTCTCATGGCTGCTTGGAAATTTGTGTATTTCTCCGTATTAAGCAGATGATAAATAGTCTTGGATATTAAATTGTTTGTATACGTATTGCCGTATAAAATTCTATCCTCAATAGCTTTAATAGCTGTGGAATAGTTTATCTTTCTTGACGCTGTGATTTCCAAGATAGGGAAATCTAATCTTGTAGCAACTTCAAGGGTTTGCTTTTGAACCAGCTTTTCCCCTTGATTTTGGAAAACAATAATGCCTGCAACTCCCACCTTAGCAAGAGCTTCAACAATTTGGCTTTGCATGTAGCCGTTATTTGTTATTCCGGCAAAACTTGTAAGCAGTAATTGGCCCCTAATTCCATGATAAGTCAAAGCGTCTTCCACGGACATGGCATCCAAAACTGATACAGAAGTAACTCTGTTTCCCATATTGCTGTTGTAAGTCAAAAGCTTTGCACTTTGTAGAACATCCAGTTGTGCGCAATCTGCAACGGTAACCTTCATTTTCTATTCCTCTGAATCAACTTTCTCTTCTTTTTCTTCATCAGTTTCATCCGCATCGTCAGTTGCTTCGTCTTCGTCTACTTCGTCAGCGTTTTCGCCTTCGTTAGCCTCCTTTTGAAGTTTCTCCAATTCCTTGCGGATTCTTTCATCCTCTTCCTTACGAATTTCTTCGGCTTCTTCAGCCTCTTGTTCGTCTCTTGCACGTCTAGCCTCATTTGCAGCCATAACTTCCTTAGCAAGTTCTTCTGCACTGATTTCGCCAGCATACAATCTTTCGAATTGGTCTCCATCTAAAGTTTCAACTGCAAGCAATGCATTTGCAACTCTTTCAAGCTTATCCATGTTTTCAGTAAGTATCTTCTTGGCCTCTTCATAAGCTTGGTCAACTATCTTTCTTACTTCTTCGTCGATTTCCTTAGCAGTTTCTTCGGAATAATTCTTCTTTGATGAGAAATCATTTCCTAGGAATACTTCCTCGCTGTCCGCATAGTTTACAGTTCCTATTACATCACTAAATCCATACTTTGTAACCATAGCTCTAGCAATATCTGTAGCTCTTTGAATATCGTTTGAAGCTCCTGTAGAGATATCGTCCAAAGTTAGGAATTCAGCCGCACGGCCTGCTAGTAAATCAACGATTTCATTTTCCATATCGGTCTTAAGCATGTAGCTCTTGTCTTCCACAGGTAAAGTCATAGTAAATCCACCTGCAGAACCTCTTGGAATAATTGTGATTTGATGAACAGGATCACAATTAGGTAGAGACTTTGCAACTACAGCATGTCCTGCTTCGTGGAAAGCAGTAAGTCTTCTTTCCTTTTCATTGATTACTCTGCTCTTCTTTTCTGGTCCAGCAATTACCTTAGTGATAGCCTCTTCGATTTCATCCATTCTGATAAATCTACCATCACGTCTAGCTGTAATTAATGCTGCCTCATTTAGCAGATTTTCAATATCAGCTGGTGAGAATCCTGGTGTTCTCTTTGCCAAAATCTCAGGTGATACGCTTTCTGCCAAAGGCTTATTCTTTGAGTGAATAGCAAAGATTTCTTCTCTGCCCTTAACATCTGGTAAGCCGATTACAACCTGTCTATCAAATCTGCCTGGACGCAACAATGCTGGGTCCAAAATGTCAGGTCTGTTTGTAGCTGCCAAAATGATTATTCCTGTATTTTCTCCGAAACCATCCATTTCAACCAATAGTTGGTTCAATGTTTGTTCTCTTTCATCGTGGCCACCGCCGATACCGGCACCACGTTTTCTACCTACAGCATCAATTTCATCGATGAAAATAATGCATGGTGAGTTCTTCTTAGCTTGATCAAATAAATCTCTTACACGGCTAGCACCTACGCCGACAAACATTTCTACGAAATCAGAACCTGAAATTGTAAAGAAAGGTACGCCTGCTTCACCAGCTGTTGCTCTAGAAATATATGTCTTACCTGTTCCTGGAGGGCCAACTAGAAGTATGCCCTTAGGAATTCTTGCACCAAGATCTCTGTATTTTCTAGGATTCTTCAAGAAGTCAACCACTTCTTCAAGCTCTTGTTTTTCTTCTTTCAAGCCAGCAACGTCAGCAAAAGTTATGCTCTTGCCATTTGCCTTGAACATCTTTGCTTTGCTTTGGCCAAACTTAAATGCCTTGCCATTTCCACCTTGATTCATCAAGAACCAGAAAAGGAATACCATACCAAGTATCATTATTAGTGTTGGTAGGAAGTCCATTATCCATGAGGATTTGTCAGGTTCCTTGGCTTGATACTTCACCTTGCCCTCAGTCATCATAGGTGTAATGTAGTCGTTTGTAATATCGTTGATTTGAGCAAGTGAAGTAGTATAAGCGTAGATTTGCTCTTTGTCGCTTATAGTTCCTGAAAGCTTACAGTTGCTTTGATCAACGTTTATCTCTGAAATTTTTCCATTGTTTAATTGTTGCATGAAAGTTGAAAGTGGAACTTGTTTAACACTTATTCCCGAATCATCCTTGCCTCCGCCCAATCCGGAGAAAGATGTTGCAACTGCAATTACAACAACAAACATGATTAAATAAATACTAATATTCTTGCCTAATTTTTTCAATCGCTTTACCTCTTTCTATATATTCTGTATAAAAGCCTAAATATTTTAGCACAAAAACAGGGTTTATTCAATAAAAACTATGTGTATTTATTGTGATTTTTCAACAATTTTAAAGCCTAAAACCTTGCTTGTATTGTTGTCCACCTTATATTTTGCCGTAAACCTACCCTTAGTTCTCAATTTTTCGTTCTTAAACTTGCTGTTTGGTAGTATCCAAAGGATTTCTTGGCCTCTTGCCAGGAGTTCAATTTCGTCACGATGCTCTTTCCCCAATTTTACATCCATGAAGAAATCCTTCAATTTTTTACGCTTACCCTCTTCAACATAGAAATAGTCCCCGTCTTCCCTATGTCTAATGGTAAAATCGCTTTCCCTTGTCAGCTTGTCCAGATCAAAGTAGGCATCGCTTTCCTCATCATAAACCAGCTCAAAGTCGTGAAGGATTGGCGTTCCTCCTTCTTTTGTGAAATATAGCTGGTCATATTCCTTAACAGCAAGGTATGAATCAGGAAGTTCAATCCTGGCGTTTGCTCTTTCGCTTTCTTCTATTAAAGAATCAATTGCGTATAGGTGATTCTTGGAAACTCCTTCAGTCAAACCTATTTCGCCAAGCTTTAGCTGATATATCTTGTGCCAAATAGCCTTGTGCTCATCTTTGATTTCAGAAATCAATAGATTTTCATGGTCCTTGATGTACTTTTCGGCAGATTTAGTCAAAAAGTCATCAACTTCCCTGGCACTGTCGGCTAAGCGGAATAGACTATCTTCAATATTCGGATTAATGTTCTCCAAGTATGGCAAAAGCTCTAGACGAATCTTGTTTCTGCTATACTTAGTGTCCATATTGCTTTCATCTATTCTAGGATTAAGCTCCTTAGCATATTCTTCGATTTCATCTCTAGAAATATTCAAAATAGGTCTAATAAGCTCATAGCCCGAACTCAATTCCTTCTTGTAGCTCATGGCAGATAAGCCCTTTATTCCTGTTCCCCTGATAATTCTAAATAGTACAGTTTCTCCTTGATCGCCTTTATTGTGAGCAACTGCAATTTTAATCTTCTTCCTTGGAACACCTTGTTTCTTCAGACTGGAAGCCAATTTGTTAAAGCTGTCATATCTTGCCAATCTGCCAGCCTCTTCCAAACTGAGATCTTGTTCCTTGGCTATAGCTTTGCAGTCAATGTCAAAGACTTCAAAATCAAGCCCATTGGTCTCACAAAAATCCTCCACATATTTTTGATCCATCATAGCTGTTTCCTGTCTGAAATGATGGTTAATGTGAACTGGGTGAATAGTAATAGGGTTTTCACCTGTCTCAAGTTCTTCTTTTCTAATCGCCATTAAGGCTTTTAAAAGAGCCATGGAATCTGGGCCGCCAGACACGCCCACTACCAAATGATCCCCTGGAACAAATAGCTCATATTTTTCAATTGTTTCTTTAATTTTCTCTAATGTTTTCATAACTAAATACCATAAAATTTCTTAGCATTCTCACAAGTTATTCTTGCGACCTCTTCATACTCCATCCCTTTTATTTCGGCGATTTTTCTCGCCACATATTCAACATACCAAGAACGGTTTTTCTTCCCCCTCATGGGAACTGGTGCCAAATATGGTGAATCTGTTTCTATTAGCAGTTTGGAAATGTGGATTTGTTCCACCAATTCGACGCCACGCCTATTGTTCTTGTATGTGATTGGTCCTGCCACAGATATTATTGCGCCCTCACGCACATAGCCCTTGGCAAATTCCGCTGAACAGCTGGCGCAGTGAATCAAAACCCCGAAGGCTCCACCTTCCTTGGCCTTTTCAAAAGCGCCCTCCTCTTTCAGACAATTAAAAGTATCCAAATCAGCGTCACGAGAGTGAATGGCTATTGGCATATCCAATTCCATTGCAAGTCTTATCTGCTTGCGGAACCAGAAATTCTGAACCTTCTTATCGGTGTCATCATAGTGATAATCCAAGCCGATTTCACCAATGGCAACTACCTTATCATCCTTGCTCAAATCTCTCAGCTGATCCAGCACTGCATTAACCGCTTTTTCATCCTCTAAGTCTATTCCCAGCTCCTGAGAATTGTTGGGATGAATGCCAACGGCAACATAGATTTTATCACTTTTTCTGCTGTCCTCAATAGCCTGAATTGAACTTGCAATATCATAGCCAATATCCATTGAATATGAAAGCTCCTTGCAATTGTTAATTTCCTCAATTACCTGAGCTCTTTCCTCTTGGCTAAAGCTATCTTCATTTGTATGTGAATGAGAATCAAATAGCATAATTATACCTCTTCGAATTGTGAATTATATAAGCTTGCATAGAAACCACCGCTTGCCAAAAGCTCATTATGATTTCCTTGCTCAATAATATCTCCGTCTTTCATTACAATTATAACATCTGCATCCTTAATTGTGGATAATCTATGTGCAATTACAAAGCTTGTTCTTCCAGCCATAAGATTGTTCATAGCCTTTTGAATCAAACTTTCTGTTCTAGTATCTACTGAGGATGTAGCCTCATCCAGAATCAATATCGGTTTATCAGCTAATATTGCTCGAGCAATAGTTATAAGCTGCTTTTGGCCCTGAGAAATGTTATCAGTTTCTTCGTTAAGCTCCATGTTATATCCGCCTGGTAAAGCCCTGATAAAGCTATCAGCATGAGCCGCTTTTGCCGCCTCTCTTACTTCCTCATCGCTAGCCTCAAGTTTTCCATATCTAATATTTTCCATAATAGAACCCTTGAAAAGCCATGTGTCTTGAAGTACCATGCCAAAGTATTTTCTCAGCTTGATTCTTTCAATATCTTTTATGTCCTCGCCGTCTACAAGTATTCTACCACCGTTAAGCTCATAGAAACGCATCAAAAGCTTAACCATTGTAGTCTTGCCCGCACCTGTTGGACCAACTATTGCCACAGTTTGGCCAGGCTTAATATTTGCAGACCAATCCTTAATAATTATTTTTTCAGGATCATATCCGAATCTAACGTGTTCGAAATCAACTTCGCCCTCGCCAGTAAATTCGTGATCGCTTTCCTTATCCTCTTCTTCCTCTGCATCAAGGAAATTGAAAATTCTTTCAGCGGCAGCCATCATGGATTGAATTTGATTCATGATTTGTGCAAACTGTTGAATAGGTTGAGTAAAGTTCTTAATGTATTGAATGAAAGCTTGTATATCTCCAACTTGAATAGTTCCAACAGTTGCAAGGTATGCCCCTGAAATTACAACGGCAACGTATCCCAAGTTTCCTACAAATTGCATAATAGGTTGCATTAATCCTGATAGGAATTGAGATTTAAAAGCAGATTCATAAAGCTTATCGTTGTCTTGATCGAATTCTGCCAAAGCCTCTTTTTCTCTGTTAAAAGCTTTTACAACCATCTGACCGCCATAGACTTCTTCAACCTGACCATTAACCTTACCCAAATAGTTTTGTTGAGCCACGAAATACTTTTGTGAACGCTTAATTACAAAACTCATCAAAAGCACTGAAATAGGTAAGATAAACAGAGTTATCAAAGTCATAAGCGGGCTTATTGTCAGCATCATAATCACTACGCCCACTATGGTAGTTACGCTGGTAATAAACTGTGTCAAACTTTGGTTCAAACTTGCCCCCAAAGTATCAACGTCATTGGTAATTCTGGATAAAACATCACCAGTGGTCTTAGTTTCAAAATACTGTAAAGGAAGTCTGTGTATCTTTTCGCTGATGGCTTTTCTAAACTCGTAGGAAACCTTTTGAGAAATTCCTGCCATTGCCCAACCTTGAATCCAGTTGAATAATGCGCTCACGCCGTATATGAATAAAGCCATCAATAGATATTTAGCAATAAGGTCAAAGTCTATTCCTGCACCACCAGAAACCTTGCCTACAAGGCCGCTGAAAAGCTCACTTATTGCATTACCCATAATCTTTGGACCAACAATGCTGAAAATAGTACTTATGATTGCTGCCACAAAGACAAAGATTATAGCTATTTTATATTTGCCAAGGAATTTAAGAGTCTTGCTCAGTGTACCCTTGAAATCTTTGGCTTTTTCAGCGGGACCTCTGCCACCATGTCTTCCGCCTCCCATAGGTGGTGCCATCTTTGGTTCAAGTCTTCTCTCGAATTTATTCATTGAAAGCACCCCCTCTCATGTTGTCCATGTCTGCTTCACTAAGTTGGCTGCTTGCAATTTCCTTATATGTTTCGCAAGTTTCCATAAGCTCAGCATGAGTGCCCATGCCAACGATTTGGCCCTCATCCATTACTATGATTTTATCGGCGTGAAAAATAGTTGCTATTCTTTGAGCGACAATAATGCAAGTAGCATGGCCTACAGCCTTTGCCAATTCTCTACGCAAAATGGCATCGGTCTTGTAATCCAAAGCAGAGAAACTATCATCGAATAAATATAGGGATGGGTCTTTCGCTATGGCTCTCGCTATGGAAAGTCTTTGCTTTTGACCACCAGAAATATTGCTACCTCCTTGGGCAATAGTTCTACTGTACTTTTCATCCTTTTCCATAATAAATTCCTCGGCCTGAGCAATTCGTGCCGCTTCCTTCATCTTCTCATCGGAAATCTCATTAGATGCAAACTTAATATTTGACCTAATATCACCGCTGAACAAAGTGGCTTTTTGTGGAACGTAACCTATTTTATCCCTTAGGCTTTCCAAGTTAAGATCTCTAATATCATGTCCGTCTAGGAGGATTTCTCCGCCACTAACATCATAGAATCTAGGTATTAAATTCAAAACTGTGGACTTTCCTGAACCTGTTGAGCCGATAATAGCTGTAGTTTCTCCTGGGTTTGCTGTAAAAGAAATATTATGAATTACATCTTCATCAGCATTAGGATATCTAAAGCAAACGTTTTTGAATTCAAGCAAGCCATCACACTTATCAAGCTCTATAGCATCTTCCTTGTTCTTAATTGAATTATCAGTTTTTAAAACCTCGTCAATACGTTCTGCTGCAACACCAGCACGAGGAATCAAAATGGCTGCAACGGTTAGCATCATAAATGACATTACAATCATAATTGTATATGTGATAAATGCCATCATGTCACCTACTTGCATAGTTCCAAGGTCTACTCCCTTTGAGCCAAACCAAACTATTGCAAGGGACAAGCCATTCATAATCAACATCATTATTGGCATCATGGAAGCCATTGCTCTGTTGGTGAAAAGCTGAGTTTTCATTAAATCCAAGCTGGCCTCATCAAATCTGCCCTCTTCATGTCTTTCACGGCTAAAAGCACGTATTACAGGAATTCCTGTTATTATTTCTCTAGATACTAGGTTTAATTTGTCCACTAGCTTTTGCATAATCTTAAACTTAGGCATAGCTATAATGAATAGAGTTGCCATCAGTATTAAAATTGCTGCAAGAGCGCATACTATAATCCAGCCTAGGCCAGTGTGTCCGCCGACTACTTTTAGACATGCCGCAACGCCCATAATTGGAGCCATCATTACAACCCTTAGCATTAGCACAATTACTATTTGAACCTGCTGAATATCGTTAGTGCTACGAGTGATCAGTGAGGCTGTTGAGAACTTGTCCATTTCCAAATGTCCAAAAGCCAAAACTCTTGTAAACACCTTCTTGCGCAAATCACGGCCAACGCTGGCACCAACCTTGGATGCCACATAGCCTGAAACTATTGCAAGAGCTAGCATGATCACTGTAAAAATCAGCATAATAAATGCTGTATGCCATAAATAGTCTTTTTGAATCTCATCTAAATCTAAGCCAAGGCTTTCATATTCACCCTTCAGGTATTGAACAGCTGCCTGTGTAACAAGGCTGTCTTCAAAACCGTCCATACCTTGGGAGTTTGCCTCCATTTGAGCCTTTATTTCCTCCTTGGTGATCTGGCCAGCGTCATACATAGCTTTTAAATCTCCCATGGAGAATTTACCGCTTTGCTCAAGCATGTATGCGATCAGCATAGGCTTTTCAAAAGCACTCCTAAGCTCATCCCTCTTATCAGCTTCCAACTTGTAAACCCCTGCTTCTTTCACATAGGATTTATCAACTAAGTCTTCCTCCTCATCGCTCATTAATAGAGCAAGTTCTCCAAGACTTTTCTCGCTGATTTGTTCAGGAACAGCATCTTCAATACCGCCCTGTTGGATTCCCACATCCACCAAATTGCTAGTATATGTAGGTAGAGACAAATCGCAGTAGACCTGTCCCAAAATCAGTAAGGCAATTATCAAAACTTCCTTACCGTGTCCTTTTAAAGCACTTAAAATCTTAATCATCCAATCCCCCCTTTATGCCTTCAATATTTGCTTTAATCCTGTCCAAAGTGGAATAGAATGAAGCCATCTCATCATCACTAATTCCTTCAGTGATTCTGTCATCAAAAACTTTAAACTTATCTATGGAATGTTCCAATTCCTTTTCGATTTCATCGCTTACGATAAGCTTCTTCTTACGGCCATCAACCTGTACCTTTCTAATGGCACCTTGTTTTTCCATATTGGCAAGCATTTTAGAAATGGTAGCTCCCTTGCAGGCGAAGTATTCTTCCAAATCCTTTGCGCAAATATCTCTATCCTTGTGCTCACAAATATAGACTGCCACCATAGCTTGAGCAGGTGACAAAGCCAAAAAGGCACTGTTGTTCTCCTTCATTTTTTCCTTCATCTCTTCAGGTCGAGGTAAGACTCTCGCCAAAGAATTTACCAAACATTTAAGTTCATGAAACACGTATTGTTCTGCCATTTTTCCTCCAGTAAATGTGTAATATATCTAAATAAAAATAGTTAGCAAGCTTATTGTTAGCTTGCTAACTATTATACTTTTTTTCATAGGAAAATGCAAGTTATAGTTTGTGAAAAGCTATAATTCTTGTCTGCCCTCCATGGCTTTTAAAAGGGTGATTTCATCAGTGTATTCCAAATCTCCCCCTACAGGTATTCCATGGGCAATTCTAGTAACCTTAATGCCACTAGGTTTTATCAGCCTTGCAATATACATAGCTGTCGCCTCACCCTCCACATTAGGGTTTGTAGCAATAATAATCTCTTCCACCTGTGGATTAGCCTGAATCCTAGTAATTAAAGACTTCAAGTTAATATCATCGGCCCCAACTCCATCCATTGGTGAAATCAAACCATTTAACACGTGATACTTGCCATGAAACTCCTTGGTTTTCTCAAGGGCTGCAACATCTTTGGGTTCCTCCACCACGCAGATAATATTATCGCTTCTACGTGTATCAGAACATATGCTGCAAGGATTGGTATCGGTTAGATTTCCGCATACGGAGCACTTATGCATAGTGCGCTTAGCGTTGACTATGGTGTTCACCAGCTGAACCACCTCTTTGTCTTCCATATTAAGTATATGAAAAGCCAAGCGTTGAGCTGATTTAGTTCCTATACCAGGCAAATTTGATATTTCAGCTATTAACTTTTCTAAAGGTTTTGCATATTTACTCATTAAAATCCTAGTCCAGGAATGTTAAGCCCTCCTGTTAGGCTGCTCATTTGATTTGATGATTCCTCATCCACTTGTCTTAAAGCCTCGTTTGTTGCTGCCATAATTAAATCTTGAAGCATTTCAACATCATCTGGATCAACAACATCCTTATCAATAGTCATTGATAAAACTTCCTTGGCACCGCTTACAACAACTTTAACTGCTCCGCCACCTGCAGAAGCTTCAAATTCCTTTGCTTCAAGTTCTGCTTGCATGCTTTCCATTTGTCTTTGCATAGCTTGTACTTGAGCCATTTGATTCTTCATATTGCCGCCACCAGTCTTTGGCTTCTTTCCGGCTTTCATTCCTTTACCCATTTCTATCTCCTTATTTTATATCTACCTTAAGACCCAGCATATCCTCAATCTTGTCCGCCAAGCCACTTTCTTCCTTGCTATCCTCAAGGATTTCCATTCTAACCAATCTTCCAAGCAGTTTGCACATAATGTTTTCTATCTGCTTCCCATTCTCTTCCAGATACTTAATCATAATGAAATTATCTGCTGTAACTTGGAAAGTGGATTCGTTTATTTCCTTTAAACTTGTACCTGTTCTCAATAGGTTAAAGCTAGGTCTTCCGTCTCCGCACATATCGAAAACTTTAGCCCATATCTCATCTAAATCGAAATCCTCTTCGTCATTATCAGCTTTAGGCTCTGCTTTAGTTTCTGCTTTCACCTCTACCTTTGGCTCTGCTTTTACCTGAGCTTTTATCTCTTCTACAAATTCAGTCTCTTCCACTTCCCTGTTTTTCTTAATAGGGATTATTTTGCTAGGATCAAGACTGTCTGTTGCGATTTCAACCATGGCCATTTCCAAAAGTATTCTAGCTTGAGTTGACCATCTAGCCTCATTAATAGTTCTCGATAATATTATGATGGCTCTATCTATTTGAGCTAACTCAATTTGAGAACTTTGTCTTTCAAGCCTTTTAATATTATCTAAAGACATATTCAACATGTTCTCAGGTTTTTCAACATACTTGGTAATTAGCAGATTTCTAAAGTGCGCATTCCAGTCCTTCATCAACTGCTTTACATCCTTGCCCTCTGCCAAAACATTGTTGATCAGCATTAAAGCATCTGAAACCTTACCATAAATAACTTTTTCAGTTAGATCTATAAAGAATTCCTCGCCAACTGTGCCTAGGAATTGAAGTATCATTTCTCTATTGATTTGCTTCTCGCCTGTTGACAGACATTGATCCAAAATGCTAAGTCCGTCACGAACAGAACCATCCGCATTGCTTGCAAGAAGCTTCAAACCATCCTCAGTGATAGTAACGCCTCTTTCCTGACAAATGCGAAGCATGCCCTCAATTAGCTTTTCCTCAGGAACTCTCTTGAAATCCAAACGCAGACATCTGGAAAGGACTGTTTGAGGTAGTTTCTGTGGTTCAGTAGTGGCAAGTATGAACATGACATTTTCAGGGGGTTCTTCCAAAGTCTTTAAAAGCGCATTAAAAGCACCTGTAGAAAGCATGTGAACCTCGTCTATAATGTACACCTTGCATTTACCGATTTGTGGTGGAATGTTCACGCTCTCCTTCAATTCACGAATTGAATCAACGCCGTTATTGGATGCAGCATCTATTTCAATTACATCCATGAAACGGCCTTCTTTGATAGCCTTGCAATTCTCACATTCTCCACATGGGCGTTCACCCTCGCAAGTGCAATTTACTGCCTTTGCCAAGATTCTTGCAGTAGTGGTTTTGCCTGTTCCTCTTGTTCCACAGAACAAATAAGCATGAGAAACTGTACCTGTCTTTATTTGATTTTTTAAAATTTTAACGATGTGCTCTTGGCCTAAAATCTCCGAAAAAATTTCAGGTCTTTCGCTTCTGTATAAAGCTTGATACATAAGTTTACCTCGTCTATTAAAATACTAAGTCATTATACCATATTCTAAAGCCTTATTCAATTTTACTTGATATTATGTTAAAATAAATTCATGGCTTACGATGGACTTACCACTATGGCAATGGTGGCAGAATTACGAGAAAAAATATTGCTAGGTAAAATTGAAAAAGTTTATCAACCAGAAAAAGAGGAATTGGTTTTCATGGTGCACACTAACAAAGGGAATTTGAAGCTATTTGTTAGCGTGTCTTCCAACGGTGCTAGATTGAGTCTCATTGAAAAAGCACCTGAGAATCCACCACAGGCCTCTGCTTTTTGTATGCTTATGCGTAAGCACCTGCAAGCCGCTAGAATTATTGATATAGGCCAATACGAAAGCGATAGAGTTATAGAAATTACTTTTGAATCACTAAATGAGCTAGGATTTACTACAAATAAAAAGCTCATAGTGGAAATAATGGGCAAGCACAGCAACGCTTCCCTAATAGATTTGGAAAGTGGTAAAATCATTGATTCCATCAAACGTGTAGCTATCGATGTAAACCGCTATAGACAGCTTTTACCGGGAAAGCTTTACGAATATCCCCCTGCTCAGGACAAAATTGGGTTTAAAGATGTAGCCCCAGAGGATTTTGCAGAATCGGATAGAGATCCTAAGAATTTAATGGCTAAGATTTCGGGAATCTCTCCTGCTACAGCTTTGGAATTAGCTACAAGCCTTGATCCATATAATAGATTGCAGGAAATGATGAATAGTAGCTACACTCCTTGCGTGTACATGGATGATGACAGGCCTAAGGAGTTTGCGCCATTTAGATTAAAAGAATACGATGAGAGTTTAAATAGAATTGAATTTAACACCATCTCACAAGCTATAAACTACTATTATGAGCACAGAGAAGCGACAAACCGCACAAAGCAAAAGGCAAACAATTTGCTAAAATCTGTGGACAATGCTTTGAGCAAAAGCTATTTGAAAAAGCAAAGATTGCTTGAAGATATTAACAAGGCTGAAAACAGTGATAAATACAGGCTTTACGGGGAATTGCTAACTGCAAATCTTCACTTGGTTCCAGCTGGTGCAAAGGATGTTGTTTTGAACAACTATTATGATGGACAGGAGATTAAAATTCCTCTAGACGAGAAGCTTAGTCCGTCTAAGAATGCACAGAAGTATTTTAAGAAATATGGCAAGGCGAAAACCGCTTTAAAAGAAAAAGCCGTGCAGCTAGAACAGACTGAACACGACATAGAATATTTGGAATCTGTATATACTCTAATAGAGTCCTGCAGAAGTCCCGAAGAGGTTGAAACCATTTACTTTGAACTGGTTGAAACTGGCTACTTGCGCAGACGTAAAGTCCAAGGCAAAGAGAAAAAGTTGAAGATGAAGCCACGTTCATACATACTTAGTACGGGTTACCAAGTTCTAGTGGGAAAGAACAACATTGAAAACGATCATCTCACTATGCGACTTGCCGACAAACAGGATTTATGGTTCCACACCAAGGACATTCCAGGTTCCCACGTGGTGATGAAAACCAATGGCAAAAGCGTGGAACAAATAGATGAGCAAAGCATATACGAGGCCGCAGCAATCGCCGCCTTCTATAGCAAGGCCAGCGGAAGCTCCAAGGTGCCAGTAGACTATGTTCCAATTCGCTACGTGAAAAAGCCTAACGGTGCAAAGCCGGGAATGGTAATATTCACAAACAACAAAACAGTTTATATAGATCCTAAGGATCCTGAAAAATAAAGGCTAGCAAGTTTATACCTGCTAGCCTTTTTGTTTGTTCTTCAACGAAGATTCCATCTACAATTCACTTATTATCTCTTCAAAATATTGTGGCAATTCACTGTCAAATTCCATATATTCACCATTTGGATGAACAAAACCTAAGACCTTGGCGTGAAGCATCTGCCCTTCAACCTTGCGCTTTGATCCATTGGCCAATTCCACCTGTTCTACATCCTTTCTTCGACAGTAAAGCTTGTCTCCAACCAGAGGGTGGTTGATGGATGCCATATGAACTCTGATCTGATGAGTCCTGCCTGTTTCCAACTGCGCCTCTATCAAAGTGTACTTTCCAAAACGTTTTAAAACCTTGAAATGAGTTACCGCATTTTTACCATTATCGTAATTAACTGCCTGCCTCATCCTGTTCTTTGGATCTCTACCAATTGGTTTATCAATTGTTCCCTCATCATCAGGTATATTGTCGAAAACCAAAGCATAATACTTGCGCGTAATGCTATGCTCCGATAATTGATCAGAAAGCACTTGATGGCTTCTGTCATTTTTGGCAATCATAAGAAGGCCACTTGTGTCCTTATCAATTCTATGAACTATACCAGGTCTAATAACGCCATTTACTGTGGACAATCTGTCCTTGCAGTGAAACATTATAGCATTTACCAAGGTTCCTGTGTAATTTCCCACAGCAGGATGAACCACCATGCCCTTAGCTTTATTTACCACTAACACATCATCATCTTCATAGACAATGTCCAAAGGAATGTCCTCTGGTTCCACAAGCAATTCCTCAGGTTCTGGGATTTCAAGACTGAGCTCGTCCCCCTCCTTAAGCTTCAACTTTTTGCTGGTCTCGACTTTGCCATTTACACTCAATTTACCGCTTTCTATTAGCTTTTGAATGTATGAACGGCTAGCCTCCTCCACATTGTCGCCCAAGAACTTGTCCAAGCGCTCGCCCGCTGTTTCTACTGTTAAATTGTACACTCTATTTTTTTCTGTCATCGCTATAAAAAATTATATATATACAAAGTAAAACGCATCCGCATACTACACAAATATCTGCCACATTAAACACCGGCCAGATTCTAAAGTCAAACATGTCGCATACGTAGGAGCAAGTGATTCTATCAATTAAATTTCCTATTCCCCCTGAAATAATTAGGGCTAGGGAACTCATTAGCATCTTGCCCTTGTCCTTTAGAAAATACAAGACCAGAAGTACCAGCATAATGATCCCTGGGATGATTATCAAAAGCCACTTCTGCCCCGCAAATATACTCCAAGCCGCGCCAGTGTTGCGAACATAGGTGATGTGGAATATATCTTTAATAACAGGAATGGATTCTCCCACTTCCATATTTGCTTTTACAAAGAATTTCACGATTTGGTCTAGGGCTATAAAAGCTAAAACCAAAAATATCTTCTTAAAATTTTTCATTAAATAAAGGGGCTTAAAAGCCCCTCCTCCTCTATTTATTGTCTACTCTGATATTAATCATTGTTTTGTCAAGATCAGGCTTTTCCTCAGTCTTTTCTTCCTTCTTAGCTTCCTTTGCAGGCTTTGCTTTTTCAGCTTCAGCCTTTTCTTCTGAAACTTCCCATGCAAATTCGCTAGAAGCTTTGGCCATTTCAGCCTTATCTAAAACCACTGTTGCATCCTTTGGTTTTTCCTTTGCTTCCTGTCTAGGAAGGAAAGTGTCTTCAAAATCAGAAACAAGATCGCTTGCTAAGCCGTCAACTCTTAGAAGTTCATCTTCAAGCATTTCCTTGAATCTTCTTCTAAAGTTTTCTAGCTGTTTGTTAAGCTTGTTTCCTTCTTCAGTATATCTTACAACAGATTCTTTTGCTTCCCTTTGGATTAATTGAGCATCAAGCTCTGCATTCTTAAGCAATACTTCAGCTCTACGTTCTGCACTTGCAGAAATATCGTTCATCAATTCCTTGGCAGCTTCCAAAGTTCCAATAACTGAAGTGTTTTCAGCGCTTTGTTCCTTTGGTGCAGAACCGGCTTGTGCCAATTGCAATTTTAATGACTTGTTCTCTTCCTGTAGTTTCTCATAATCTACTATGATTAAATCTAGGAAGTCTTCAACTTCGTCAATATTATACCCCTTAATAGCTTTTGAGAATTCTTTTAATTCAATATCTTTTGCTGTAATCATAATCCACCTCTAAAACATCAATAATAGATACATCAGAATCTTTCTGACAAGTTCAATAGCCACAATGACTAACAATGGTGAAAAGTCGATTGGGCCATTATAGAACCTGGAAAGCAGATCTCTAAAAGGTCTGCACATAGGCTCTGTAATTTTATTTAATGTCATGTATAGTTTTATTACGAAATCGCTTTGGCTTCCTCTAACGAAAAAGCTCAAGAAGCATTCAATAATAACAACCCATGTCAAAATCTGCAATAAAATAGAAATTAATCCTACTAAAGTTAACATAAGCTACTCCTACCAAGGCATTTGTTCATTCTTGAATTCAAAATCCCCTGGATTTGTTTGTGTGTTTTGTGCATTAATTCCAATATTGTCAGGTGCAAAAATGAAAATGTTGTTTGAAACTCTTTGTACAGTTCCGTTTAAAGCATAAGTTGCACCGCTAAGGAATTCAAAAATCTTCTTTGCTGTTTCTGTTTCAACCTTTTCTAGGTTAATGATAATAGGTCTACGTCCCTTTAAACTATCTACAAGCTTTGGACATTCATCATATGAGTTTGGCTCAATCAAAACAAGCTTAAAGCCGTTTGGATTTGTAACAGAATACTTCTTTTCTAAAGGTGTTCTATCCACCTTCTTAACAGTTTGAGTAAAAGGCTTTTCTTCTACTACTTGTTCAGCCTTTTCTTCTACTACTTCTTCTTCATCGTATTCATCATACTCATCTTCTTCAATAAACATTAAATTCTTAAACTTTTCTTTTAAACCCATTTGTTCATCCTCCACTTTATTTACAAACTATAATCTCTAGCTCCGAATATCGCTGTGCCTACACGAACTAGATTTGAACCTTCTTCAATTGCAACTTCATAGTCGTTGCTCATTCCCATTGATAGATATTTGAAGTCCATGCCTTCCCTTGTATCACCAAGATAGGAATCATATATTTGCTTTGCTTCTCTGAAATATGGTCTTGCTTCCTCTTCATCATCTACAAAAGGAGCAATGCACATTATTCCGCAAATCTTAACATTAGGACAGTTCTCCAAAATGTCATTAATCAACTTGTCAGTTTCCTGAGAAGTGATACCGAACTTGCTTTCCTCTTCGGCAACATTTACTTGAACTAGAATCTTCATTACTAAGCCGTGCTGTTTTGCACGCTTATCAATTTCCTGTGCCAAATGCAGGGAATCCACAGAATGAATCATCTCAACCTTGTCGATGATATACTTTACCTTGTTTGTTTGAAGGTGGCCGATTAAGTGCCACTTTGCAGGCTTTACATCATCGTACTTACGTGTAATCTCCTGAACCTTGTTCTCTCCTATGTTTTCAACACCACAGTCGATTACCTCATTCATCTCAGGAGCTTCATGAGTCTTTGTGACTGCCAAAAGCATTATGTCTTCAGGCTTTCTGCCACTACGAATTGCAGCATCTGCAATTGTTTTATTAATGTACTCCAAATTTGTCTTAATTGACATTTCGAGCCTCCCTAACGCTTTATTTCATCATAAGTATTAAGTGTTTCAACCGCTTGACCATCCTTGTCATAGAAAACAGATCTTGAAACAACGGTTCTCTCCCCATCGCTGGCCAAAACGTTTATTGGTTTAAATACGGAATTGCCCGCTTTATCTATAACATAAACGCCTTCAACACCCTTTTCTTTTACTATACTATCGTTCTCTATTATCAAGCCCTTAGTATCGGAATATACTATTTGCACATCACAGCTTCGAATGGAATCGAATTTCTCGTAATAGTCCTGTGTTGAGAAAATAACCGTATACTTTTTGCCCTTGTTTTCCTTCTTGTTATAGACCACCTTAGCTCTAAGCTCAGTCTTGCCTATGTTAATACTTACCTGTTTGCCTCTTTCATATTTTTTGGCATCCAGTCTGTCCAAATAACATACTATGTACCACTTGGAATTATCAATAAGCTTGAATATAGGCTCACCCTTCACGCATACATCAGCTGGAATCTCGATTACCTGATTTTGAGAATATGCCTCTGCACTATCAGCACTCATCTTCCTGATCTTTGTAAAAGTGAATTTGTCTTCCAGACCATCTACATAGTAGGAAACCACTCCTGCTTTTCTAGTCTTAAAGCTCTTAGTCTTAATAATATATTTATCATTTGTGATTCTGCGTACAGCGATCATCAAATCTTCACGAGCCTTAGTTTTCTTAGAAGATTTCGATAGCTCTATAATTCTGGTATTCTTCTTTACCAAAGTTCCTTGATCTATGAGTTTATTAACCGCACCGCTTTTCTTGCTTACATAAACCTTCTCAGTACGAACGATATAGCCCTTGGCATCATCGCTGATTACAAGGTCTCCGTAATTTGTTACATAGGTGGAGGTAAAAGCTCCTGTTATAGATGGAATAGCATATACTACGAAGCATAAACCGGCAACCAAAACTGCCCATATTCCCCAAAATCTAATTGTCTTTTTCCCTTGTTTTTCCATCTAATATTCTATCCTACAATACTTTTAATATTATACTATATCTCGCTGTCTTTTACAAGCAGAAACACTACATGATGTTGTTTATCCAAACAATACTTGCCCTCAGGTTTTGGAAGTTTTTCTCTCTTTGCTTTTGCGATTTTCTCATCTGCCTCTTCCACCTTTTTGGCATAAGCCCAGAACAAATCCGGTCTTGTTTTCTTAGTCCTTCTAAGAGAGTTTTCATAGCGCCACAATTCAATGGCTCCGTGGTTCCCGCTGGTTAAGACCTCTGGAACCTCATCTCCCTCATACTCCCTAGGTTGTGTATATTGGTCCGCCTCCAAAAGCCCTGTGTAAATGGACTCTTCCAAAGCGGATTCCTCGCTGGCCAAAACCCCATCAATTAGACGAGCCACGCTATCGATTAAAACCATTGAAGGAAGCTCACCACCTGTCAATATGTAGTCGCCAATGGAAAGCTCTTCATAATCGTACTTGTCCAGAACTCTTTGATCAACGCCTTCATAGTGGCCACAAAGAATGGTCAACTCCTCTTCATCGGCCAAGGCTTTTACCATATCAGCGTCCAGAACCTTTCCCCGAGGAGACATATAAATCTTTTTGCCACCAAAAGCATTGTTTTCCATACAATCGCATATTGGTTGAGCCATCATAAGCATGCCGGCTCCTCCGCCGAAAGGATAATCGTCAGCCTTGTGATGCTTGTCACGGCTGTACTCCCTAATATCCACTATGTTAAATTGTAACAATCCCTTTTCACAGGCTTTTCCCAACATGCTTGCATTAAGCACAGGGTAAAACATCTCTGGGAAAAGAGTTAAAATATTAATCTTCAACTATTTGTCCTCTAAATACTCTTCATCGATCATTCCAGGTATAAGCTGGAACTTTACATATTCCCCAAGCTTCACTTCTTTTACAAAAGCCTTAACCCCTGGAATATATGCCATCTTGCCATTACAAAGCTCTATTTCATATATGTCCTGAGCTGCACCCTGAGTGATGTTCTTCACCTTTCCAAAGCAATCCCCCTCAGTGCTTATGGCATCAAGACCGATTAAATCACGTATGTAATAAGTTCCTTCGTCAAGTACTCTTAATTGAGTTTCATCAATAAATACATCCTTGTCACGCAAAGCTTCGGCCATATCTCTATCTGTGACGCCCTCAAAAAGAATGACAGCCATGTCCTTTTGATATCTAACAGCCTTAATGCTGTGCTTTGCATCATCAAAATACAGGTACTTAAGTTCTCCGAACCTTTCCTTGTAGTCCGAATAACTGTAAACCTTTACCTCGCCTTTTATACCTACTGCACTTGTAATCTTACCTATTAAAATCTTTTCCATAGCTATTTTATATGTAAAGTCAATAAATTTGCAAAATCGTTCTCACCGGTAAACTCATACTCGAAGTCTTCTGTTAAGCCCTTTATAAGCATTAGAGAAAGCTCATTGTCGCTGTCCTCAATATTAAAAGCTTCACCGTTATATTTCAAAATGATTTCAGTCTTTCCTGTGCTCTCACTGTACTCCGCAGTGAACTTTATGTGCGGATGTTCACCAAGCTTAGGCAACAGTATCTGCATACATAGTTCCTCAAACATGGTATTGATATGAGCCACTGTATTAAGAGGAATTTGATTTCTAAAACCAAACTCATTTATATCGCTTGCTATAGCAATAAAGTCAAAATTAGGTGAAGTGATTTCCCCTTCATAGACCTTTATTCTCCTAATGAATTTGATAGTGTTTTCCTTCTTAGGATGATCAAATATTTCCTCAGGACTGCCCTCTTCATAGATCAAGCCCTCATCCATGTAGAAAACTCTATTGGATATCTCTCTGGCAAATTTCATCTCATGAGTTACTATCATCATAGTGATACCTTCACGGGCAAGCTCACGAATAATTGCCTGTACCTCGCCTACCATTGTAGGGTCCAAAGCGGATGTAGGTTCGTCAAAAAGGATTACTTCTGGATCCATAGCCAAAGTTCTAGCTATAGCCGCTCTTTGCTTTTGTCCTCCTGAAAGCTCTTCAGGATAGTTCAAGGCTTTATCTGCAAGGCCCACCTTGTGTAATAATTGCATGCTTTTATCATAAGCTTCCTGTCTGCTTTTACCCAAAAGCTCAACTTGGCCATACATTACATTTTCAATAATTGTCAGGTGATTAAACAAGTTGAAGGATTGGAATACCATACCCATTTTTTGTCTAACCTTGTTTATCTTACAGTTCTTTGCTGTAATCAATTCGCCATTAAAATATACGTCGCCACCGCTAGGTGATTCCAATTGATTAATGCAACGCAAGAAGGTTGACTTGCCTGTTCCTGATGGACCAATTATTGAGATCACATCGCCCTTGTTTACAACAGCATTTATGTCCTTCAAAGGAGTAACAGTTTCATATTCTTTTTTTAGATGTTTAATCTCAATCATGGTTTACTCCTTTAAGAATCTTTTCCTTTTTCCTAAACTTTGTATCTATTTTTCTAGCAAAAGCTTTTGTAATAACTATCAAAATCCATGCCAACAAAATGTAAATCAATGCTGTAGCGATTAATGGGAAGAAGGCTTCATAAGTTCTGCTTCTAACAATATCGCTCACCTTTGTCAAATCGGAGACTGCAATATATCCTACTACCGCTGTTCCCTTTAACAGATTTACAATTTCGTTATTATAAGTTGGCATTATGTGGGTAATTGCCTGTGGCAAAACTATCTTGAAAAAGCTTTGGAATTTAGTAAAGCCAAGAGCCAAAGCGCCCTCCATTTGTCCACTGTCTACAGCACCCACTCCCACTTGCAAAAGTGAAAATACATTTGCTCCAAAAGTAAAGGAGAAAGTGATGATAGCAATCCAAGGACCGCTTAAATTGCTGTCTTTGAATATGATATAGAAAAATACCATTAAAAGAACAACAGCTGGAGTCTTGGAAAGAATTTCCATAACAATATTAGTTGCTCCGTTAATAATCCTGTTGTTTCTTCTGTAAAGCATGTATATGCCAAATCCTAGAAGACTTCCGAAAATTACTGCGAAAATTGTTATTAATAGAGTTAAGCCTATACCATCTACAAATAGCTCCCACCTATCTTCCACTAGGAAAGTTTTGTTAAAGCTATCCTCCATGGATTGGAAAAAGCCCACATCAGAAGTTCCCGCCTTATCGTTTAAGACAACCAGAACAAGAGCTGCATCATAGTTAGGAAGTGAAAAATCTACGCTCTTTTTTCTTTCATCAGTGATGGTAATACAGCCACTGCACAAATCAGCTTTTCCTGAAGATACAGCCGGAATAAGGGCACCAAATTGAGCACCTGTTATCTCAACGGCGTAGTGCATTTTTTCTGCAACTAAATACACCAGATTTACTTCATAGCCAACAAGCTTTCCATCCTTCACATAAGACGCAGGAGGCATTGCATTGTCTACCCAGTAATGTAAAGTGCCTTTGGAGCAATCCCAATCTTGCTCAGGCAAAACCTTCTTGCTCTCATCGCTTCCCATCCAGATATCTTGTAATCTTTCAAAAGCGCCTTCCTCTTTCAACTCAGCCATGGCTTTGTTAAATGGTTCTTCAAGCTCACTGCCTTTGGCAAAAACGTAGGCATATTGTTCATCCTGAAAATATTCAGGGACTATGGCTAAATTCTCATCACTATTTACACACAGCTGAGCTACAGGTAAATCTGTGCAAAAGCCATCAACCTTATTTGATTCCAAAGCGATAATGCAATCGGATTCTGTTTGATAACTAAGCATATTAGTATCTGTTCCTTTGAAATACTTATGTTTCATAATAGTGTCCGCATGAGCACCACCTATCTTGTAAGCAATTCTTTTTCCCACAAGTTGATCCAAAGTATTATACAAAGGTTTAGCCTCATTTGTGCTCGCAAAAACCGTACCAATACATGCATAAAACATCATCAGTAAAGTCGCTACAATTATTAATATTTTTAGAGGTTTTTTATTTCTTTTCATTTGTTCACCTTCACACAAATATCCATTATTATTTTACTCTTTTTACTCTGTTTTATCAATAAATAGATCCCTAAAATATAAACAAAAAAAGTCACTTTTATGACAACAAAAGGAACATAATCAACACAATAATGCACTATTTCTACAAGTGGATTTTTGACCCCATTTTTTATGATATATTTAGCTTGTCCAGAGAAATAAATAATAATAAAACATAAAACCAGCTTAACAAAATACCAAAACTGGACATAAAAACAGCAAGGTAGAATGCCCTGCTGTTTTTGTTTGTTTTTCATTTATCTTTAAATTCCATTGTGGTATAATTATCTACGTGCGAAAGATACTATAGAAAGGTGTAAAAATGTTAAGCACAATTATTATAGTTGCAATTTTATATATGATTCTAATACTGGGTATAGGCTTTTATGGGCGTAAATATTCCAAGAGTTTTAAAAGCTTCATATCCATGAATAAGGAAGGCGGAATCCTGCTAATTTCAGGAAGCTGCATAGGCGCCTGCATAGGTAACGGTTTCGTTGTAGGCGGTGCAGGAGAAGGCTCGCTGTACGGACTTGCCGGAGCAACATTCGGAATCGCCGTAGCATGCACAGCACTGGTAGCCGGCCTCTTCCTTTCCAATTTCGTTTACAAACACCAATATTCTTCTTTGGCCGAATATACCAAGAAGAGATATAACAGCGATGTTCCTGGATTGTTCTACGTGTTTGCCACTACTTTCTCGTATTTGGGACTGTTTGGCGCACAATTAATGGCAGGAAAAGTTCTATTCTCATCACTAGGCTTAGATCCTACTATTGGTGTAATCGTCATTGCTTTAGTTGTATTTATCTATTCACAACTGGCAGGAATCTGGGGAACTTATGCGTCCTCAGTGGTACAAGTTATTGTTATCATACTCGGCCTTTTGTGTACAATTATTGTAATATTTGCAAACGGTGGTATTGAAGCTATTGAAAATGCCGTACAAGCGGGAACTGCTCCAGTTGGAGCCCTTGACTTTAGCGGAATCACTTGGGAAGAAGCTATTGCCATTTCCCTACCTGTTATTCTAGGTATGGCAACTGGACAAGAGTTCTTTGTTCGTATAGGAACAGCTAAGAGCGCAAAAGCAGCTCGCAGTGCTCACCTTCTATCATTCATTGTAATGGTGCCTTTAGCTATAATGCCTGCTTTTATAGGCGTATATGGTGCGTCCCTATACGGTACCACTGGAGATGGCGTATTCTTCACAGTAATTATGAATACCCTTCCCGCTATCGTGGCCGCACTAATAATATCAGCAGTCTTGGCTGCAGTAATGTCATCAATTAGCGTATGCTATTCAACTATAGATTCAGTAGTTATCAACGACTTTATGGAGGGAGTTTTCAAAAAGGAAATCTCCGATAGTCGTAAAAAGCAATACTCTTTGATAATGAACATTTTGTTAACAGTAATCGCTGTTATCTTAGCGATTGAATCGGGTACAATTATTGGACTTCTAAATGAATTTTTCAGTATACTTGCCGCAGCTTGTTTCGTACCATTTGTTGGCGGTATACTGTGGAAGAAAGGCTCAGCCTTCGGGGCAGGCCTTGCATCAATTGTGGGTATGCTAGTAGTAGTACTTGGATGGATAGGAGTTCCACTGCCAAGCCTTGCAGGTACATTCCCACTAATTTGCGGAGCTATCGCATTTATAATTGGAAGCTATATTAAGCCAATACAAGAAAGGGATTGATTATGAAGAAATTTTTATCATTACTAATTATTCTAATAATGACATTTACTATGATGCCACTGGGTGCTTTTGCCACACAAACATCATCAACATCCTATGTCATTCTAAAAGCCAGCACCGCTGGAAGCAATGGAATAAAGCTTAGCTGGAACAAGACACAAGGCGCAACAAAATATGTAATTTACGGCGGACGCTGTGGTAAAACTTTCCACAAAATCGCTACAACAAGTAAATCATATTACACAGTCAAAAAAATTGCCGGCAAAAAGCTTACATCACACAAATCATATAGATTCTATGTAAAAGCATACAAGAATGGTAAAAAGCTAGCAATAAGCAAACACATACATTTCATTGTTAACAAAACAATGGGTAAGAGTGCAAACGCAACAAAGGTCACAGCAAAATATTCCAAGAAGACTTTGACTGTGGGCAAAACTTGCAAGCTTAGTGCTACAGTAAAAGTATATAAAAACAAAAGACACATCGCATCAAACCATGGAGCTAAACTTAAATTCACTTCCACAAACCCTAATGTTGCAAGCGTAAGTACAAAGGGACTTGTAAAAGGGAAAAAAGCTGGTACAGCAAAGATTTACATCCAAGACATTTCAGGTATATATGCAATAACAACTGTCAAAGTAAATCCTGTTAAAATGTGTACCGTAAGCTTTGATGCACAAAACGTGGAAGATGATCCAGCATCAATTACAGTTCCATATGGTTCTAAAATTAGCAAGCCAGCATCTAGCTCAGTAGATAAATGGTACAAGGAAGCAGCATGCATAAATCAATGGAATTTTAAAAAGGATGTTGTTACAAAAGACATAACTCTATACGCAGAACCTGCCTGCCTTGCTGGAAATACAATGATATCCATGGCAAATGGAGGCAAGAAAGCAGTTCAAGATATTAGAATCGGTGACGACATTGTAGTCTTTGATCACAATTCAGGTACAAGAACAACAGCAAAAGTCTTTGACTTCTACAAATATGAAGAAAAAAGAGCTGGAGCATTTACCCTTCATTTCTCAAACGATGTTGATGTTACAATCGTAGGCTCACACAAGTTCTTTGAAAAAGATGCCAACAAATACGTAACTATTAACAGAGATAATGTTCAAAATTACATAGGCTCATCCTTCTTCAATCTAGATACTATGAACTGGGAAAGCCTACAAGATGTAACTTTCATCAAAGAAAAAGTTGATACTTTCATCGTAGCTAGCGAAAAGCACATAAACTGTGCAGCCAACGGAATGCTTACAGGAGAAGATGGCGTTTACGGCTGGTTCTATAACATTTTCCAGCTTGATGAAAATATGAAGATAAAAGAAAAAGAAAAATTAGCAGATATTGAGGACTGGGGTCTATTCACATTTGAAGAAACTGGATATGTTTCCCCTGAAGCTTTCGAAGCATTCAATATGAAGTATTTGAACGTGGCAAAAGGTAAAGGAATAGTTACTGCGGAACAACTAAAAGCCGCAGGAATAAATGCCACTAAATACGATACTGATAATGTTCGTTAAGAAAATCAAACATAAACAAAAAAGCCCTGCAAATGCAGGGCTTTTGATTTGAAAGTCCATTGACTATCTCTTTG
>JAKSSL010000001.1 GCA_024403115.1 Clostridia bacterium | reverse complement strand
CATCCAATTCATATAGGCGTTACAGAAGCGGGTACTTTGAAGCATGGTCAAATTAAATCGGCCATAGGTTTGGGCGCTTTGCTTTTAGAGGGCATAGGAGACACTATGAGGGTTTCTCTTACAGCAGATCCTGTGGAAGAGGTTTATTATGCAAAAGAGATATTAAAGGCTTTAAAGCTTAAAAATAGCCCTATAAACTATGTATCCTGCCCAACTTGCGGTAGAACTAAAATCAATTTGGAGGCTTTGGCTCAAGAAGTTGAAGAAACCATGAAACCTTTGGAAGATGAGATTCTACTTAAGAAGAAGGAAGGCATCACCCTTGCAGTAATGGGCTGTGTGGTTAATGGCCCAGGAGAATCAAAAGAGGCTGATTATGGCATAGCTGGAGGAATCGGTGAAGGATTAATTTTCAAAGAGGGAGAAATTGTAGGCAAATACCCTGAAAATGAATTGGCAAACAAGCTAAAGGAGATTATTAAGAGGGATTTGGATGAAATCAATAATTAATAAACATATTGACTGGAACAAGCTTGCCAAGTTAGATGATGAGGGCAAAGCCACAGTCGATATAGGAAAATTCAAATTTAAAATTGAAAACACAAGGCTTTACGAGGAAGATAAAATATTGGAATTCGATATATCTTCTAATTTTGTATTGCCTTATTTTGATATGAAGATGGTTAAGAAGGACATAATGAGCAACTTGCCAGAGTTAAAATATGTTCGTTTTAACTATCGTTTTGAAAACATGCTAATGGCTGAAGAGGATGCCATTAAGCTTTTTGTGCCACATATGATAAATTTTGTTAATAGAGAATATGCTGCATTAACAAAGTCTATTAACTATGAAAACATTGATTTCGCTGGAGACAGAGTTTTGATTTGTGCTTTTGGTGATTTTGTTATAAATGAATTAAATGCCAAGGTGGCCAACAGGTTTGCAGAGTATCTAAATCAATATCTGGGCATAAAGAGGGAGTTCCAATTTGTAAACGATCCAGATAATGATTTAAGCATTTGTGAGCGCATACAAAGAGAATATGATGAGAAGAAGCTTCAAATTATGGAAGAGATGAAGGCTAATCAGGAAGAGGCTAGCTCATCTAATAGAAGCAGTGGCGCAACACAGGCAAGCAACAATGGTGATGCTAAGAAGTGGCGTGGACAAAAGCGTAAAGTGAAGGAAGCACCAGCTGAAGGTAATAGATTGCTAGGTAAAGAATTGTCGGATGATATGAAGGACAAGGCTTTAACAGAATATACAGGCATTAACGAGGAAAGCGGAACTATTACCATTAAGGGCGAAGTATATAGATATGAATTCAGAGTTTTAAAGACTGGAAACACTATGGCTACTCTGTTGGTTTCCAACGAGTATGATACCATCTGTTGCAAATCCTTCTTGTCTGAAGAAAAAGCGAGAGAACTTGCAGGTATCTTCGAAAAGGGACAGAATGTTCTAGTTCGTGGAGAAGCTGAATTCGATAGATTTGAGAACATGATTTGCATCAAAATGAGCGATGTAAATCTCATTGAAGCAAATAAGGGTAGAGAAGAGACTTATGAGGGAGAAGAACGAAGAGTCGAACTTCACTGCCACAGCATAATGAGCCAAATGGATGGCTTAAATGAACCTAAGAGGATAGTGGAACTGGCATGCCAATGGGGACAAAAGGCTGTTGCCATAACAGATCACGGCGTGGTTCAGTCATTCCCAGATATGGCTGCAGCAGCCAAGGGCAAGGACATTAAGATCATCTATGGTTTGGAAGGATATGTAATTGATGATGAGGGCTTTGTAGACGAGGATGGTAATATTGACTACAAATCACCTAGAAGCCATCACATTATCATATTGGCTAAGACTCAAGAAGGCTTAAAAAATATATATAAATTGGTATCCAAATCTCATTTGGAATATTTCTACAGAAAGCCAAGAATTCCTTGGTCTTTGCTAGAAGAACACAGAGAAGGTTTGATTATTGGCTCAGCATGTGAAGCGGGCGAGCTATACAGAGCTATTGTTAATAAGGAAAGTGAAGAAAGAATAAAGAAGATAGCTTCTCGCTATGACTATTTTGAAATTCAGCCTTTAGTTAATAATCGCTTTATGGTTGAAAGAAATATTGTTAATAGTGAAGAGGATTTAAAAGCCATAAACAAGAGAATATATGCTCTTGGACAAGAAATGGGCAAATTGGTTCTAGCCACAACAGATGCTCACTATGAAGGCCCAGAAGCTGCGAAGTATAGAAACATAATCTTGGCAGGACAGGGCTATCAAGACGCTGAAAGCGGTCAAGGACTGTACCTTAGAACTACAGCAGAAATGCTACAAGAGTTTTCATATTTTGGTGAGGAAATCGCTAGAGAGCTTGTAATTACTAACACTAACAAAATAGCTGATATGGTTGACGGTAATATTTTACCTGTACCAAAGGGCAAATACCCACCTAAGATTGAGAATTCTGAAAAGATTCTAAGAGAGAGCTGTGAAAAGAGAGCAAAGGACATTTATGGAGATCCATTACCTGAAGAAATAGGTAGCAGACTTGAGAAAGAGCTTAGCTCAATTATCGACAATGGATATTCTGTAATGTATGTCTCTGCTCAAATGCTGGTTAATAAATCTTTATCCGATGGATATCTTGTAGGATCCCGTGGTTCCGTAGGATCTTCTTTTGCTGCCACAATGGCAGGTATTACTGAAGTAAATCCTTTGCCACCACATTACATATGCCCTAAGTGCAAACATTTAGAGTGGGGAGATCAAAACCTATATGACTGCGGTTGCGACATGCCATCGAAAGTATGTCCTGATTGTGGCACTGAGATGAACAGAGATGGTTTCACTATTCCTTTTGAAACCTTCCTTGGATTCACAGGAAATAAGGAACCTGATATCGACCTTAACTTTGCAGGTGAATATCAAGCAACTGCCCACAAATATGTTGGTGAAATCTTCGGAGAAAAGAATGTTTTCAAAGCAGGAACTGTTGGTACAGTAGCTGAAAAGACAGCCTTTGGTTTCGTTAAGAAATTCTACGAAGAACAGGGCATTCCTATTAATAAATACGAGACAGAAAGAGAAGCTGAAATTTGTACTGGAGTAAAGAGAACTACAGGACAACATCCAGGCGGAATTGTAATTGTTCCAGATGATCATGAAATATATGAATTTTGCCCAGTTCAAAGACCTGCAAATGATGCAAAATCCGATATTATAACAACTCACTTTGATTATCACAAAATCGATGAAAACTTGTTAAAGTTGGATATACTTGGACACGATGGTCCATCAATGATTCGTCAGCTTCAAGATATGACAGGAGTAAATCCTTTTGATATTCCTTTCCAAGATGAAGAGACAAAGAAGGTCTTCCTTGGAACTGAAAGTCTTAATATTGTTCGCGATGACTATGAAGCCACTCACGGAAGCTTTGGAATACCAGAATTTGGAACACGATTTACAAGACAAATGCTGGATGATACTCAACCGTCCAAGATTGGAGATTTGGTCAGACTATCAGGTTTCTCACATGGAACAGATGTATGGCTAAACAATGCTCAAGACTATATTAAATCCAAGACAGCAACTATGAACGAGGTTATTTCAACCCGTGACGACATTATGAACTATTTGATTTTAAAGGGTTTGGAAAAAGCCGATGCATTTGAAATCATGGAACAAGTTCGTAAGGGTAAAGTTGCCGCAGGAAAATATGGCAAATGGGATGACATGAAGATGAAGATGAAGGACTGTAATGTGCCTGATTGGTACATTGATTCCTGCGCTAAAATCAAGTACATGTTCCCACGTGCCCACGCTGTAGCCTACGTTATGAATTCATGGAGAATGGCCTGGTTCAAGGTTCACTATCCAAAGGAATTCTATGCCACTTATTTCAGTACAAAGGTGTCCCAATTTGACTACACTACTTGTATTGGAGGCTTTGATTCTATAAAAGCTAAGATTCGCTTAATTGATAGAAAAGGCCTAGATGCAACTAAATTAGAGCAGGATCAAAGGACAGTGCTGGAAGTAGCTTTGGAAATGTATGCTAGAGGATACGAGTTTGCACCTGTTAATCTTGAACATTCAAAAGCGATCAAATTTGATTTAACAGAAGATGGCAAAGTATTACCATCATTCTCCGCTTTAGAAGGAATAGGAGATACGGCGGCTCAAACTTTGGAGGATGCGTACAAAGAAAAGCCTTTTGAGACTATAGAAGATATAAAGAAGAGAACAAAGCTTAATGGTGCTAACATTGAGGCTTTAAAAGCCTGTGGTGCCATTGTAGATCTACCTGAAACAGATCAGTTCACTTTGTTCTAGAGGATATTATGGAAATATGTAAACAAAACGAATTCTGTGGTGGATGCATTCACCAAGGAGTTCCCTATGAACAACAATTAAAAGCAAAGGAGAGCGAAGTTAAAGCTCTGCTTAGAGAAAAAGAAGTAGATGCCAGTGGAATCAAATTTGATGCCATAGAAGGATGCCCATCAATGTATAATTATAGAAATAAGATGGAATATACCTTTGGCGATTTGGTAAAAGACGGAGAAATGACTTTGGGCATGCACAAAAAAGGACACTTTATGTCCATTGTGACCGTTGATGAGTGCCAGTTAGTTGACCCAGATTTTAACAAGGTACTTCGCTATACTTTGGACTTTGCTATAGACAGAGGATACAAACAATATCACAAGAGAAGCCACCTAGGCCTTATGAGAAATCTTATTATAAGGAAAGGTGTTAGATATGGTGAACTGCTGGTAAACATAGTTACAAGCTCCGATGGCCTTGGCGAAGGGGCAGAGTTTAATTTCGATGAAGAGGCCTATGTTAAAGGTTTGTTGGAATTAGACTTAAACAATACCATTGTTGGAATTCTTAGAACAATCAACGATGACCTTGCCGATGCGGTTAAATGTGATGAGCTTAAAACTTTGTACGGTAGAGATTATTACATGGAAGAAATACTTGGCCTAAAGTTTAAGGTGAGTGCTTTTTCATTCTTCCAAACAAATGTTGAAGCTGTGGAAAGATTATACAAAGAAGCTTTGGATTTAATTGATGATTTTGAAGGGAAAACCGTCTTTGACCTTTACTGTGGGACAGGGACTATAAGCCAAATTTTGGCTCTTAAAGCGAAGGAAGTCGTAGGAGTTGAAATTGTGGAAGAAGCCGTTGATTCCGCCCGTAAAAACGCAGATTTAAACGGCTTAGATAATTGTAAGTTTATAGCTGGAGATTGCTTTAAAGTCTTGGATGGCCAAATAGGTGCTCATATTTGGGACTTTAGCAAGAAACCCGATGTCATTGTTGTGGATCCTCCTAGAGTTGGTATTCAAACAAAGGCCCTTGATAAAATTGCCAGATACGGTGTTGAACAAATACTGTACATTTCTTGCAATCCTAAGACTTTGGCTATTAATTTGAAAGAGTTTGAGGCCTATGGATACAAGGCTGAGTATATAAAGCCGTTTGATAATTTCCCAATGACAAAGCATACGGAGTGCATTTGTTTGTTGAGCAAAGTAAAGGAAAGTGTAAAGTAATAGGAATTATGGACGAATTAAAAAACAAAGAAAATCAATACAAATCAATAGATTTAAGCCAATGGCATAAGACAGGTTCGGGGGCAAATTCAGACTCCTATGTTAATGAGGATGAGACTTTGCTTTTAAAGCATTTTAAATTCCATGGTACAGAGGAATTAGCTCTGAATGATTACAATATGGCAAAGAAAGTTGCCGGCCTTGGTATTGCAACGGCTTCTGTATATGAAGTGGTAAGGATAGGCGATGAATATGGTGTCATATATGAAAACATTAGGCACAAGAAATCATATTCCAGAATGGTGGCCGACAATCCGGAAAAACTGGATGAATATGCCAAAAGTTTTGCGCGTAAGACTAAGGAACTTCATTCAACGCCATGTGATACTCAGCTTTTTGGGAGCAAAACTGATAGAATCAGAACGGGCATAGAAGCTGCCAAGTTTATTGGTAAATATAAAGCTGGCTTGTATAAGCTTCTTGAGGAAATGGATGAGCATACCACATGCCTTCACGGAGATCTTCAAACTGGCAACTTGATACAAGCTGAAGGGAAGGATTACTGGATAGATCTTGACCGCTTTTCATCAGGGGATCCTCTTATGGATTTGGCTCATATGTACAATGCTTTTGTAGATATGGCTTGGTTGCCATATATTCCATATTTGATGCATATGAACAAGAAAAAGCTTAATAGATTTTGGGCAGTTTTTGTAAAAGAATACTTTGGTTACAATGAGGAAGAAACCAAGGCTTTAAATAAAAAATTGGATATATACAATGCTTTGGATCTTCTTCAAAAAAATAATAAGCCGGGATGGTACCCTGATTTAATAACTTTAATTTTAGTTAAACCAAAGCTTAAAAGATTTTTCAAATAGAAGGTGATAATTATGAAAATAACATACAAAAGAACAATAATTGTAGTGGCGTCATTCTTACTTGTTTTTTCTGCTTTTGCAAGCTTTACTATGGATTTTGCTTTGGCAGCGGACAAGGAAACAAGGGATGATTCAACAATAGATTTACTAACTAGATGTACAGGCATGTATGTTGGTAAGGATGCTTCTGCAGAGGGAAAACAGATTATTGCAAGAAGTGAAGACCAGGGATGTGGACTTTGCAACAAGCTTTTTGAAGTGGTTCCTGCTGAAAAAGGTGAGAACAGAACCATAGTTGATGAAGAACAACAAAATTTTTCTGTGGAGATTCCAGATGAGACTTGTAAATATATTACTTTACGTGATTCCAAGGAATTAATAGAACCATATTATGCATCATGTATCAATGAATACGGCCTGGCGGTTACTGCTACAGTAACAACAGAAGTGTGCGATATGTATTCGTATTTCGACCCTGTAAAACCATGGGGTCATGGATTACGTGAGGCAATTTTACCTGCAATTCCAGCTTGTCAGTGCAAGAGCGCCAGAGAGGGAGTTGAGATTCTAGCAAAATATATGGATAAATACGGCTCAGGCGAATATAACACTATTTTGTTATCAGACAAAAATGAGGCCTGGATATTTGAGATGTATGGCGGTACATCTTATGCTGCCATGAAACTTCCAAGTGATAAGGTGGCAGTATTCGGCAATCAAATCATGCTAGGCTGGATCGATTTTGATAATTTAGGTGATGATTGGGTAGTATCTAGCAATTTGAAGAAGTGTTTAGACAGACTTCCTGGAAAAGTGGTTGACGACAAGGGTAGATATCATCTTGCAAGATCAATAGCTGGAAATCTTAGATATGATTTTTCAAATATGAGAACTTGGAGAGGCCACGATGCTTGGGCTCCTTCCAAGACAGGTGGATACAATACGGATACTTTCTATTCACTATTATTCACACCAGATGAAAAAGTCTCCCTTCAAGATGTTATTAAACTTTATGGCGACAGATATGAAGGCACTAAGTATGATATGGAAAAAGAGGGTAATGAAAATGTTAGACCTATTGGAACACCTAGACAAAGCTGTGTCCATATAATTCAAACATGGGACGAATTACCTGATTGCTGTTGTCAATTACAATGGCTGAGTGTTGGAAATGCTGAGCATTGCATCTTTGTTCCTGCTTTTTCAGGAATAACAGATACTTTCGATAAATACAAGATTCACAACACTTATGAGGACGCAATCAATGATAGTTTCTACTATATGTGCCGTAGAAATGCTGCTTTGTCAGAATCTGACAGAGAACATTTGAGCCGAGGCTTGAAGGACTTTAATCACGATCAAGAAGAGAGGATGGCAAGCACTATTGATTCTTCCATTGATGAGATTAAAGCTGCTTATGATGATTCCAGAGAAGCAGGGGATAAATATGTTACAGACATGGCTATGAAGATGGCTGAGGAACAGTATGAGAACACTAAGCTTGTCTACGATAGATTATCATATATTCAAATATATAATATGAGTGATAATGGGGATATGCGTTTCTTCAAGTACAAGAAGGGCAGATGCTATGTTGCAGGGGATGATGAAGCTAATACAGAATTCTCAAATACTGAAACATCAGACAAAACGACTATATACCTTATATTGGGAATACTAGCCCTTATTGCAATAGCTGAAGCTGTGTATATATTTATACGAAATAGAAAAAAGAATAATTAGTCACAGACATGAAAAAAGCTCCTGAAATCAGGAGCTTTTATAGTCTAAAACGATTGATTAAAGTGATACATATCCACCGTCAACAGGTAGAATTGCACCATTTACGTATGTGCTGAAAGGTGAAGCTAAGAATATAGCTGCTGTATCCAATTCGCCTTCTTTGCCATATCTTGCCATAGGAATTGTAACCTTAGCATATTCTTGGAAGAATTCGCTGTCTAAAGTTTCCTTAGTAAGAGGTGTTTCAAAGTATCCTGGACAAATTGCATTTACTGTAATGCCTTTGTCTGCCCATTCACAAGCTAGGGCTCTAGTTAGGTTAACTACACCGCCTTTAGCTGCATGATATGGTGATGCAGGTGCGATTTTGTTTCCAACTAAGCCATACATGGAAGCTATATTAATGATTCTGCCATAGCCTGCTGGGATCATTGCTTGCTTTGCAACTTCACGTGCCACCTTAAATGTGCCGAATAGGTCAATATTAACCTCGTTTGCAAATTGATCATCAGTAATGTCTTGGGCAGGAGCCACAGCGCCAGTACCAGCGTTATTAATTAGAATGTCTATTCTGCCGAACTCTTTCATAACTGTTGCGACAGCTTCTTCAACTCTATTAGTATCAGTGATATCGCATGGAACACCGATGGCTTTTACACCATATTTTTCTTCTAGGTCTTTGGCAACTTCTTTTACCAAGTTTTCTCTTCTTGCTAAAGCAACAATGTTTGCACCTTGGCTAGCCAAAGCATTTGCCATTTGAACTCCAAGTCCAGTTGAGCAACCTGTGATAAGTGCTACGCGGCCTGTTAAATCAAAATAATTCTTCATAATAATTGCCTTTCTATAATTCTCAAAATGTTAATACGATTCTCAACGATATTGTACCACAAGAATTGTGTTTTTGGTACAAAATAAATTTAAAAAGATTGAAAAAAAGGGTAAAAATTTATATACTATATTTAGAATTATGACATTAAAGGAATTCATATGATAGAGTTATTGAAAAAAGAAAAGATAATGACTATTGCAATAATTCTTGCAATTATTTCAATGTTTTTTGTAGCACCAGACAGCCAATATCTTGATTACATTAATTGGCGTGTTTTGGCGCTTTTATTCTGCCTTATGACTTTGGTAAAAGGCTTTCAAGAGATAGGTCTCTTTGAACTTCTCATCGAGAAAGTATTTGGAAGGGTAGGCTCAAACAGAATGCTGTGTTTACTTCTTGTAATCATGTGCTTCTTTATGGCTATGCTCATTACCAATGACGTGTCTTTATTGGCTTTTGTTCCTTTTGCTATATACGCTTTAAGATTATGTCATCAGGAACAAATGATAATAAGGGTGGTCGTCTTGCAAACCCTTGCAGCCAATTTGGGCAGTATGTTTTCACCTATAGGTAATCCTCATAACTTATATCTTTATGCAATATCTGATATAAGCCCTTTGGATTTCATGAAAACAATGTTTCCGATTACTATTTTAGCTTTTGTACTACTAGTTGGATCCATGGTTTTCATCCCAAGAAATGAAATCACCTTCACTGTGACCAAAACAAAGGTGAAGCCTGATAAAAAGCTTGTTATAGTCTATTCAGTACTGTTCTTAATTGCTATGTTGGTGGTATTCAGAGTAATACCTTGGTATGTAGCTGTTATTACAACTGTTGCAGGCATATTTGTGGTTAGAGAAGAGAGATTGTTTAAAAAGGTGGACTATTCCTTGCTATTTACTTTTGTAGGATTCTTCATTTTCGTAGGAAATATGGCGAGAATTCCAGAGGTAAGCGGATTGATAGAATCCTTAATTAATGGCAATGAATTGGTAATGTCTGTTGCATGTTCACAATTCATGAGCAATGTACCTGCATCAATATTGCTGTCAGGATTCTCTGATAAATACATGCTTTTGGCAATAGGTACAGATATTGGCGGTATGGGAACATTAATTGCATCTATGGCCAGCTTGATTTCCTTCAAGTTATACGGCAAGGAAGAGAATGCAGACAAGAAGAAATACATTTTAATATTCACTTTATATAATGTTATTGGAATTATAGCGCTTCTAAGCTTTGCGCTTATCTACTACAGGTAGGGGAGAAGAAGGCTTTGAAAAGCTACTTTGTTTAGAAAGACTAAGATGAAATTAAAAATACTGGGCACAGGCAATGCCTTTGCAGAAAAGAATTACAATACCTGTTTCCTAATTGAGGACGAGGGTAAATATATTTTGGTTGATGGTGGAGGTGGAAATGGCTTGTTCAGGCAACTTAAGGGAGTGGACTGCAATTGGCAGGACATTCATCACGTTGTAGTCAGCCATAAACACATAGACCACATCCTAGGCTTGATTTGGCTTGTAAGATATATTGCTGATGGGATGAATAAAGGCACTTACGAAGGTAATCTTACTATTTATGGTAATGATGAGGTAATTGGGCTTTTAAAAGATATGTGCGCTAAGCTTTTAAAGAAAAAGGATGCAATGCACATTGACCAAAGAATTAAGTTTGATATAATTGAAGATAGGGAAGAAAGAAACATTATTGGCCACAATATATGCTTCTTTGATCTTCATTCTACAAAAGCGAAACAATTTGGTTTCGTAATGGACATGGGAGACGGTGAAAAGCTGACTTTCGCAGGAGATGAACCTTTTACAGAGGATGCATATTCCCTTGTAAGAGGCAGTAAGTGGCTGCTGCATGAGGCATTTTGCCTTGATTCTGAGGCAGAGATATTCAAACCTTATGAGAAGAATCATACAACTGTAAAAGATTCTTGTAAACTAGCTGAAAGCCTTGGAATTGCTAATTTGATTCTATATCACACTGAAGAAACTCATTTCGAGAATCACAAAGAGTTATACACTTTAGAGGGCTCGAATTATTATTCGGGGAACTTATTTGTTCCTGATGATTTGGAAGTTATTGATTTATAGGAGAGAAACATGAATACTAATTTAGGCAAGATTGCTTGTTTCGCTTGTGCATTAATTTGGGGAGCAGGACTGGTAGGACAAGCCAGTGGCATGGATTATATGGGACCTTTTTCTTTTACTGCAGTCCGTGTTGCTTTTGGTGCTGTATCCATGATCCCTTTGATTTTAATCATTGACAAGAAAAACGGTGTAGATACTATAGCTGGATTTAAACAAGCTTTTAAACCAGCCATGATATGTGCGCCAGCTTTTATTGTACAACTTTTTGCACAACAACTGGCTTTGCAATATACAAGCGTTGGAAAGTGTGCTTTTGTAACAGCATTTTACATTTTCATTGTTCCTACTTTAGGTTTATTCCTTAAACAGCGTGTAAGTAAGAAGATGTGGCTTGCAGTTGTTATGGCTATGGTAGGCTTATATCTGATTACAATGACAGAAGGTTTCCACAACATCAATTTCGGCGATTTGTTATCACTGGTATGTGCTATAACTTATTCAATTTACATGGTTTTAAGCAATCATTTTTTGGAAAACGCAGATACTATAAAGTATTCAACCTTACTTTTCGTAGCAACTTCATTAATGGCATTTATCCTTGCTTTAATACTTGAGCCTGGACAAATCACATTGAATAATATCTCATTAAGCATTGTGCCAATTCTGATAACCGGTGTTGTATCATGTGGCTTTGGATATACTTTGCAGCTTTACGGAATCAAGCATACTGGTCCAAATCTTGCTTCAATGATTCTTTCATCGGAAACTGTATTTTCCTTGTTGGCAGGCTGGATTGTTTTAGGTGAGGTTTTGAAAACAAGCGAATACATAGGCTGTGTTGTTATGACAATTGCTATTGTAATAGCTGTTTTACCGGAGAAGATTAAGAATGATAAGATTAGCTAAGAACAAGGACATAGATAGAATAATGGAAATCTATGCCATTGGTAGAAAATATATGAGAGATAATGGCAATGCTAATCAGTGGATTAACGGATATCCTAGTCTAAATCAGGTTAAGATGGACATTGAAAATGGCAATCTCTACGTTTTCGACAATGGCGAAAAGGATATAAGTGATATACATGGAGTCTTTGCTTTCATAATCGGCGACGATCCCACATATGAAAAAATTTATGATGGGGCTTGGCATTATGAAGGTGAATATGGCACCATTCATCGAATAGGACGTGATGGGGAAATCCATGAGTTTGTAAGGGAAGCGGTGAATTACTGCTTCAATAAAGTATCAAGAATTAGAATAGACACTCATAGAGCCAACGAGACAATGCGAAAAAGCTTGGAGAAAAACGGCTTTGTCTATAGTGGAATAATATATGTTGAAGATGGCAGCGAAAGGCTAGCATTTGAAAAAGCGATGGATTAATCCATCGCTTTTTAACTATTTATTCCACCCGTAGATTTTTACCAAGGATTGATATTTAGACAATCCCATCCACATAGGCCAATTGATTCTGTTGTTAGTGTTAGAGTTTACAAGCACATCAATTGTTCGATCTTTTGAATCCTTAACAGTGCCCACAACTACGTTGGTGTGGCTTATACCGTCTTTGCCTGTACCAACTTGCAGGATATCACCGGCTTCAGCTGCGAATTTGTTAACATCAACCTTTGCAACTAGACCGTAGCCCTTGTTGTTTTGGGCATAATATCTAAAGCTTGGAGCAACAGCCCATGAGGCGCTATAGCCGTAAGCCGAATTGCTGTTGTCATTGGTAGTGCCATAGTATTTCCAAACTTGAGATCCTTCCAGATCCATTGGAATGCCTCCTGCGTTAAGCATTTGAGAACCGAAGTTTTGGCAGTTGCCACCCCAATCATCAAATACTGCCCAACCAGCCTTGGTATTTCTTTTCTTTACATATTTCTTAGCATATTTTAAAGCGGATTCTCTGTCGTAGGCCACATCACAGCTCTTTGGCTTATCAACGAATTCCCCCGAATTGAAGGCCTGCATATCTTTGATATAGGACTTGGTATTTCCTATGTTCTTTTTCATCAGCTTAGAAAATACTTGGTCTAAGGACTTGTCGATTGAATCCTTTGTATGAGCGCTGTAGTCGTAGTCATTGATTACGGCCAGATAGAAATCCTCTTCGCGGTAGTATTTTGAAACCTTCCACTTGCCGTCCTGCTTTTTCAAGACAATGGAATTTTTAATATGATACATTTGGGAATTAATATCTGGAATAAAACGGAAATTGATTTTTGCGCTTTCATAGTAATCTATTTTAAGACCGTTCTCATCACCTGAAACATTCCTAATCTTAATATCGTAGCTGCACTTTTCCAGGCTGGTATCAAATGGAGCCAAAGCTCTTGCAGTCAAGGAAAAGCGTAAAGCTGTTCTGCAAACTGCTTTTTCAGTATATGAGCCTGTGGCGAAGTGCTTGCTTAAATCGGGAAGAATCCTATCGATTTTTTCTTGATTGTATTTGAAATTCTTATTGTATAGTCTAGGAATTTCCATTTGGCATCTGTATAAATCGTCTGTAAAAGCTATGAGCCTTTTCTTAGCACCCTTATCCAATGAGAACTTGTTTGAAAACTTGCCAAGGTGGCTTTGAGCGATTTCTGCCTGTCTAGCTTCGTATGCTGCCCGCTCTGCTTCTATACGTTTTTGCTCCTGATAATTCTCATAGAATAGGTAGCCCAAGCCTGCAAGGATGGCTACGATTAGAATTATTATTATGATCTTTGCTGATTTTTTTAGTTTCTTTTTCTTCTTATTCATAGCTAATATTATACCTTATCTAGGCTTTTAAATAAAGGCAAAACTTGACTAGAAGGTGTAAAAATAATATAATATACAAATTAAATTTAGTAAAAAAAGGAGGCTTTTATGAAAGCCATTACAGTAATAACAGGTATATTGTTTGCAGGTGTGGGAGTCTTTTCCATAGCAAATGCGGGACTACCTTTCGCAGCACTTGCTTTTATAATCGGCATAGCCTTTATTGTATCCGGTTTCGTTCTATGTTTCTCATACAGAAGATTGAATTCTGAAGTTGCAGAAAACGTTCACTGGATATTAATGGAAGGATTGTCATCTCTAATATTGGGAATTATTATTCTTACAGGATATTTAGAGGCTGACTTGGTAGTTCTTGGAGTTATCGGAATGTGGGTAATGATTTCCGGTATTAGAACTGCGGTAGTTTCTTTTGACGATTATCAAAAGGATCAATTCAAGTTCAACTATAACTTTATAATCGGTATTGTAGAGCTTGTTGTAGGTGTTTTGAGCTTCTTCAACCAGGCCCTACTTGGATTCAGCGTTGTAGCTATTGTAGGCGTTGTAATGATTTGCCAAGGCTTGAGTATCGTTCTTTCAGGTCTAATGATTAAATATCAAAAGCCAGATGCTTTAAAGACTAAGGAAGAATTGCTTGAAGAGGCAAAGGAACAAGTGGAAGCAGCTCGTTCAGATGCAAAGGAAGCTTTGCAAGCAGTTCGTGAGGCCAAGGAAAATCTTAGCGATGTGGAAAATAACCCTAGTTTAATGGAACAAATCGATGAACCGATTGAATTTGAACCTATAGTAAAAAGCGAGGAGGAAGGGGAGCAATAGCTTCCCTTTATTAATATGAAAAAGCTGTTAGTTTTAATCCTTTCAATTCTTATGATTTTTGCTTTTACAGGATGTGGCGAAAGCGATTTGGGAGGAAGACTTTATGAAAATATGGGCGAAAGCAATTTAGAAGAAGTGGGCGGAGCTTGGGTGATTTTTGGTGCTTTAAAAGCAGAAAACGTCCAAGTGGATACCAGCTTTGTAAAGACTTTCAAAATCCCTAAGGATGCTAAGCCTTTGGATATTGCCAGATATGCAATAGTGCTTAAAACTGCAGGGGCAAAAGAGGATTCCTACGGTTTTGAAAAGGAACTTAACGACTACGAAGCTTTTCGTAATGAGGGCCACCTTGCTCAAGGCCAGGGGATGATAGCTGCTAACATGTGGGGATTTAAGCTTGAAAGAGAAGGAGACTACTTAAAGGATATTATGGATGGCTTGGATTCGGCTGATGCCATTAACTTGTCCAAGGCTTTGGAAGCCCTATCCTTTTATGATACTCCAGAGGTAAATGAGGCAAAGGATTGGATAATAGCTAAGCTATCTGAAGAATTTTCAGGTGACTACGGTTCTTTACCAGCAGATGCTGAAGTTATTATTGCTCTCTGCCAAGTGGGCATAGACCCATCAAGTGACGAAAGATTTAGTGTCAATGGTGTTAACCTAATTGATACCTTGAAATCATACGAGGTGGAAGGCTTATATATGAAGGAAATTACAGATACTAGCTATGATCAACATGCTTCGGAGATGGCTTTGCTAGCCTTTACTGCTTATGATCAATATGTGTTAACAGGGAAGGGACTTTTTGTAAAATAAAACAAACATCTGCTATAAACATTGAAAATACAAGCCTTTAAAGGTTTTTTATACAAAAAATATGCTAAATCTAGCATATTTTTTTAGTAGTTTTACACAAAAAATAATTTTTTTATTGTTTTTTGTTGACAAATAGCATTTATTCTTTATAATAAAATCATAATTTATTTTTATATTTATTTAAGGAGAAAACGGAATTATGGAATTAAGCGAAAAAGAACGTAATCAGTGGGGAAGTAAATTAGGTTTCTTACTTGCCGCAATTGGTTCGGCTGTAGGCTTAGGTAACATTTGGGGATTCCCATACAAGATGGGTGCTACAGGTGGATTTGGATTCCTACTTGTATACGTTATCCTTGCAGTTCTAGTTGGTGTTGTAATGCTTTCAACAGAACTTGCAATAGGTAGAAAAACTCAAAAGAGCCCAGTATTAGCCTACAGGGAAATGGGTAAAGGCCCATTTAAGTTTTTAGGATGGTTAGCAGTATTATCACCATTCGTAATCATCTTCTTCTATTTCGTATTAGGTGGATATTGTCTAGAATATATGACTCTTAACCTTTCAGAAATAGGATTCTTTGATGGTGCAATTCCTACAGGTGATGAATCATTTGGACCAATGCTTACAAATCCAGTTGGTTGTATTATCTTTGCTGCTCTATTCGTAGCAATTACATTATTTATCAACGGTAAGGATTTGACAGCTGGTATCGAAAGATTCAGTGAAATAGGAATGCCTGCATTGGTAGTATTACTATTCATCATCATCATTCGTTCAGTATCACTAGATGGTGCTGCTGAAGGTTTGGAATTTATGTTCAAGCCAGACTGGTCACAATTTGACAGCTTCGGTAAGGTTATACATGTATTAGCCGTATCAGGAAGTCAAATGTTCTTCTCATTGTCATTGGCTATGGGTATCATGATCACTTATGGTTCATATCTTCCAAAACATGAGAACATCGTAAAGAGTTCAGTAATCATCGTAGTATGCGATACATTAGTTGCAATCATGGCTGGTTTAGCAGTTATCCCTGCAAGCTTCGCTCTAGGCGGAAGCGATGCAGCAATGGCTGGTCCAAAGCTATTATTCGTAACAATGCAAAACGTATTCTCAGAAATGGGACAAATTGGTGCAGTATTCGGCGTACTATTCTACTTATTCGTTATTATCGCAGCTCTTTCATCATGCGTATCAATTTTCGAAGTATTACTTGCATACATCTGTGATGATAGAGAAGCAAAGGGTAAGCCTGCTGACAGAACTAAGGTTACTTGGACAGTTGGCGCTATCGTATCATTAGGTGCTATCTTAGTTGCAGCTGATGGTTTAGGATCAAACGGTTTATGGTTACCACTTCAAGAGCAATTAGGAGTTCTAGGATTTAATGATTGCTGGCTAGACTTCTTTGACTGCTTATCTGAAGGTATTATGATGCCACTTGGTGCATGCTTAATGGCTGTACTAATAGGTTGGGTTATCAAGCCAAAGTCCGTATTAGGTGAAATCGGAGCTGGAGATAAGTATAATCTATTCTACAAGATTAGTATTAAGTTCATTTGTCCAGTGGTAATGTTCTTCGTATTATTAGGACAAATCTCATCATTCTTCGGTTTAGGATGGTTTGAATAATATTCAAAGCAAAACAATGTAAAGGGACTCCGCCGGGAGTCCCTTTATTTTGAGACATTTTTTTGGTATAATGTGGGGGAATATTTTTGTATCAAGAGGTATTTATGTTAAACAGAAAAGAGATTAAAAAGAATAGCAAAAGCAGGTTGAAAAAGCATTATAAGCTTTTCTTCCTTGTTATGGTTTTGGCGGCTTTAATAGGTACCAGTTTTACTGCGCCTTTAGACGAGTGGCATTTTCTTTTAAATAATGTAAAAGCAGATGGTGAGCCTATAGGTTTAAGCCGTATTAGTTCAATTGGAACTGACGAGGCTTACGACGTTTTCAAAGACATTATAAACGGCAATATCGCCAACGGAAAGATTAAGACTATTGAACGTACCAAGGAAAACCAAAAGAACAAGAAAGTCATAATGGGCGTTGAGCTTGGATATAATAGAGGAGTTTTGGCAGGTGCTGTAAACAGCATAACATCAGGTGCCTGGTATATTACAGCATATAATGCCATAAAGAATCTTGCTGGATCGCCAGGAATTGCAACTAGTATATTCATCTTGCTTTCCTTGCTGTTAATCGCATTATTCTACATATTCATTGAAGAAACCTTTAGGGTGGCCATGAATCGTGTTTATCTTGAGGGCCAGTTCTATGATGTTATACACATTAACAAGCTGGTTTTCATTCTAAAAGTTAAGAAATGGATAAATGTTTCACTGGGATTACTCCTAAAGAATATATTCATGTTCCTATGGATATTTACAATAGTAGGACCTATAATTAAGTTCTTCTCATACTCCATGGTTCCATATATTTTAGCTGAAAACCCTGGAGTTAAACCTTTGCAAGCAATTAGATTGTCAAAGAATATGATGAAGGGTCACAAGTGGGAACTGTTTAAATTCGAGCTAAGCTTTATTGGCTGGGACCTTTTAGGATATATCACATTGGGACTTACAGATATCTTCTTTACATATAACTACAAAGAATGCGCTTTGGCAGAGTACTATGCTTATGTAAGAGCTTGTGCAAAAGAAAATGCTGTCGAAGGCTGTGAACTGCTTAAGGACGACTATCTATTTGAACTAGCTCCTTTGGATGTGGTTATAAAAGCCTACGAAGATATCGACGATATTGAAGATGAATTAAACGAAGCTGTAGATGTTGAATACACAGGAGTTAAGGGTTTCTTTGCTAATGTATTTGGCGTTGTTTTGCACTACGATGAAAATGAAAAGAGACATAATGACATTGTAGAAAAACGTGCAAAGCTTAGAATATATAGGGATGAAGTAAACGGTTTATCCTATCCAAGCAGATTGTATCCTGTACACGCTAAGGAAAAGATAAGCAAGTTGGAAACTATGCATTATTTGCGTAGATATTCATTGGAATCCTTAATAGTGGTATTCTTTGTTCTTTCCATTGTGGGCTGGCTTTGGGAGGTGAGCTTGCATCTAGTAGCAGATGGTGAGTTTGTTAACAGAGGTGTAAACCACGGACCATGGCTTCCAATTTATGGTTCTGGAGTTGTGCTAATAGTTTTAGTGCTTAACAAATTCAGAGATAAACCATGGCTTGAGTTTATAACAGCTGTAGTTTTGTGTGGCGTAGTTGAGTACTTCACATCATGGCTAATGGAAATGACAAAAGGCGGAGTTAAATGGTGGGATTATACAGGTTACTTCCTTAACATTAACGGAAGAGTCTGCGCTGAAGGCCTACTTGTATTTGGCATAGGCGGTATTTGTGCAGTATATCTACTGGTTCCGCTAATAGATAACTTGGTTAGAAAGATTAATCCTACAGCGCTGACTGTGGCTTGTATTGTTCTAATTGCGGCTTTTGCTGCAGATACTGTTTATTCACAGTACTATCCAAATACAGGAAAAGGTATTACAGATTATGACAATGCCTATGTAATAGAACATAATATAGATGTTGGAAGGGTTGATAGATCATGATTGCACTTTGTGTAGCACCTTTTTATCTATTCTTCAATTTTTGGCTGATTTTTCGATTTGTAAAATGGACTGGGGCCAAGGAAAAGCTTAGAATTGTAATCGATGCAATTTCAGCAGTAATCGTATTGCTGCCAGGTATAGCCTTTTTAGTTCCTGCGGATTGGGCAATAAAAAGATGGCTTATGCTAATGGGTAACTATTGGCTTGGTATTGATTTTTATGCTTTGCTAGCAGGCCTTATATTCCTTGTCATCAGAAAGATTTTTGGCGAGAAAAAGATATGGGGATGGCTTGTGGTTATAATACTTGTCATGGTTTCTGCCATTGGTATTTATCAGGCTCAAAATGTTCAAACAAGTAATTATTCGGTGAATATTAAGTCTGATAAATCAGACCAGCTGAACATAGCCTTAGTTGCTGATTTGCATATGGGATACAGCGTAGGGGAAAGCCAAATTGAGGATATGGTTAAGGAAATAAACAATATAGAAGATTTGGATTTAGTTGTCATTGCAGGTGATATCTTTGACAACGAATACAAAGCTTTAGAAAATCCTGAAGAGCTGAAAGAACTGTTTAAAAGCATAAAGTCTAAGTATGGTGTTTATGCTTGCTGGGGCAATCACGATGTGGCTGAAAAAATACTGTGCGGATTCACTTTCCCAAGCAATCAATTGCACAGAGACCCTGAAATGGTTGATTTCCTAAGTGATTGCAATATCAAGCTTTTGTGTGAAGAGGGAGTCAATGTAGACAATCGCTTCTATCTCTTTGGTAGAGCCGATGCGCACAAGCCTTGTAATGTTGAAAAGAGAATGAGCCCTGAAGACATAGTGGCATCAGCGCCAAAGGATTTACCACTTATTGTTTTAGATCACGAGCCCACAGAGAACGATGAGTTTGCATCAGCAGGTGCAGACTTAATTCTAAGCGGTCACACTCACAACGGCCAAATTTTCCCTGTAAATCTTGCTTTAAAGCTAATGGGCGGATATCAATATGGTGAATATCATGTGGGTGACACTAGCAGTATAGTAAGCTCAGGAGTAGGTGTGTTTGGGCCATATATGAGGCTGGGAACTATTTCTGAAGTATGTAATATTAAAGTTAATATAGGGGAATAATAATGTACAAAGAGAGTAAAATCCTCATTAATGAATTAAAGGATAGAGCTTTAATTGATAAAAACTTTATACTTGCCATAGACGGAAAGTCGGCTTCAGGTAAAACCAGCGTTGCTTTCCAAATTGCCGAGCAACTTTCTCGAGAAGGAATCAAGGTGAATCTAATTCACATGGATGATTTCTTTTTGCCTATGGAGCTTAGAACAGCAGAAAGATATGAAGAGGCTGGTGGCAATGTCCATTACGAGCGTTTCATAGAGCAAATCGCTGTAAGATTAGAGGGAGACGAGACATTTGAATATGATCGCTTTAACTGCAGAATTATGGATTACGATGGAAAGGGGATAGTAAATCCCAAGTATCCATCCATAATTGAGGGAGCCTATGCTTTGCATCCCAACATTGTAAAAGCTTTAAAAAGAGATTATGATTTGAAGGTCTTCTTTGATATTAAAGAGAATGAACAATTAAAGCGAATAGAAAAGCGCGGAGGCAGGGAATGCCTTAAGTACTTTGTGAACAAGTGGATTCCTTTGGAGAACAAATATATTGAGGCTTTTAATATAGCTAAGGAATGTGAACTTGTTTTAGAAAGCGAAGAAGAATAAATAAGGGTGAGCACTAAGCTCACCCTTTATTTATGCCATTTCATCTAATAATTCGTATACGATTTCTCTACATGCACCGCAGACTTTACCAACTCCAGTTTCTTCACGAAGCTTTTCCATGGTATCAGCACCACCTGCTATAGCTGCTTTTAAATCGCCTAAACTTAATTCCTTGCAAAGACAAACAATTTCTTCATCTGATTTGAAGTCTTTTAAATTCATCATAGCCTCCTGTTTATTATGTTAATATTTAATGTTATAATTATTATATCACAAGAAGCTTAGAGGTGAAACTATGAAAAGAACAAAGGTGATTTGTACTTTGGGTCCAAGCTCAAAGGACGAAACTATAATTAAAAATTTGCTTTTACAGGGAATGAATGTTGCTAGGGTAAATATGTCTCACGGCGATCATGAAGCCCATAGGGAAACTATTGATTTGTTCAGAAAAGTTAGAGATGAGATGAAGCTTGCAGCAGCAGTTCTAATAGATACAAAAGGCCCAGAGATTAGACTAGGTGATTTCGTAAATGGAACAGTTACAATCCAAAAGGACGAGACTTTCACATTTACTACTGATAATGTTTTGGGCAATGAAAAGCTTGCTCATGTAACATATGATAAATTACCTGAGGATTTGGAAAAGGGCGACTATATTCTAGTAAATGATGGCCTTATTCGTTTTAGAGTTGATGAAATAAGTGGGAATAATATAATTTGTACAGCTGAAACAGATGGAGTATTGTACAACCACAAGGGCGTGAACGTGCCAAACAAGGTTTTATCAATGCCTTTCCTAAGCGATGCTGACAAAGCGGATATGCTCTTTGCCATTGAGGAAAAGGTGGAGTATGTTGCAGCATCCTTTACAAGAAGAGCGGAAGACATTAAAGCCCTTCGCGCTTTCCTTGAAGAAAATGGGGGAGCCAATATCGATATAATCGCAAAGATTGAAAACGCCGAAGGAATATCAAATCTCGAGGAGATTCTAAAGGTGGCTGATGGCATAATGATTGCCAGAGGTGATATGGGTGTAGAAATAGAGTTTGAAAGAATTCCAGGCATTCAAAAGCACCTAATAAAGCGTGCTCGTGAAGAGGGTAAGGTGGTAATTACTGCCACTCAAATGCTAGAATCAATGATAAACAATCCAGTCCCAACAAGAGCTGAGATTACAGATATAGCCAATGCGGTCTTTGAAGGAACCAGTGCGGTAATGCTTTCTGGGGAAACAGCTAGCGGTAAATATCCTGTAGAAGCTATGGAGACTATGAATAGAATCATTTTGCAAAGCGAAAATGACTACGAGGATTACAGAGAAAACAGAGACATAGTTCTAAATGTGGATAGAAGGAATGTAACTAACGCTGTAGGACACGGTGCTTGCACAATTGCCAAGGACATAAATGCAAAAGCTTTAATGGCCATTACAAGCAGCGGCTACACAGCAGTTAAGATGGCGAAGTTTAGACCTAAACATATGATAATAGGAGCTACTCCTTCAACAGAAGCATTCCACAAGATGTCATTAAACTGGGGTGTAGTACCTCTAATGACTGAGAAACATAAGGAGATGAGCCCTGAGAACTTGTACAGACATTGTCTTGACAAGGCCTTGGAAGCAGGCTTAATAGCCAAAAATGACCTGATAGTGTTCACCATGGGATTCCCAACAGGAAAAGCTGGTAACACCAATGAAATTAGAGTTGAAAAAGCATAATATGAGACTTAGATATATGAGATCCTAGCACTTAGGGTCTCATATTTTGTATACAGTATATATGCTTGCACTTATAATAATGGGGGTGCTAAAATAACATTATCTTAAACTAACGTGATGAGAAAGGGTCGAGATTATGAAAATTACTGATGTAAGAATTCGAAGACTTGTGGATAACGAATCCATTAAGGGCGTGGCTTCAATAACTTTCGATGATGAGTTTGTAGTACACGATATTAAGATCATTGACGGACAAAATGGTCTATTTGTTGCTATGCCTAGCAAAAAAGTAGGAGATGCAGGTTTCAGAGATATTGCACATCCACTATCTTCAGAGGTACGTAATAGAATCAAAGATGCTGTTTTATCAGCTTACGAAGATTCAAAAGAAGAAGAATAATTCAAGTTTTTTTCGGACCAAGGACGAAAGCTCCCGCTTTAATTAGTGGGAGCTTTTTAAATGGGGAAAAGATAGATTTTTACCCTATTTTTTTATCTTTCAACCTACAAAAACCCTACATAATATGATATAATTTTATAGGATATGTTTTGGAGGATTATTTAATGCTTAAATTAAATGAATATAGAAAAATACATTGCATAGGAATCGGCGGAATTGGTCTTTCTGCTATTGCAAAGATCCTACTTTCCAGAGGCTATGAGCTTTCAGGTTCCGATATGCAAGAATCAGATATGGTTTTGTCTTTACGTGAACTTGGCGCAAAGGTTTATGTGGGTCATGATGCAGAAAATGTAAAGGATGTAGATTTGATAATCTATTCAGCTGCAATTTCTATGGCTAACCCAGAGCTTGCTTATGCCAAGGAACATGGAATTAAGGCGGTAAGCCGTGCTGAAGCCTTGGGCGCACTTATGAGTGAGTACAAGAACAGCATTGCTATCAGTGGAACTCATGGAAAAACCACTACAACTTCCATGGTTTCTCTTATCCTAGATCATGCTGATTTGGAACCTACAATTTTGGTAGGTGGAAATCTTGCTGAAATCGGCGGCAATGTAAAGGTGGGTGATAGCCCATACTTTGTAACAGAAGCTTGTGAATATATGGACAGCTTCCTTAGCCTTAGACCAAGCATCGAACTTATATTAAATATTGATTCTGACCACTTGGATTATTTCAAGGATATTGATCATATTGTAAGTTCCTTTGATAAATTTACAAAGCTAGTGCCTCAGGGAGGCAAGGTTATTGCTTTTGATGCTAATCCTTATGTTAAGAAGATTATCGCTAATATTCCAGATGCTATAAGCTTTGGATATGGTGAAAATTGCACATATTATGCGAAGGATATAGCTTTTGACGAGAACGGAAATACATCGTTTACCGTAATGAATTATGGCAAAAACTTGGGAAGAGTCGAGTTATCAGTGCCAGGTGAGCACAATATGCTTAATGCACTTGCTGCTTTTGCATGTTGCCACAGCTTAGGCGTAGATCCTGAGATAATAATTGACCAACTTCACAAATATCACGGAACAGAACGTAGATTTGACGTTGTTGGAATTAATAAGAATGGTGTAAAAATCGTTGATGACTATGCTCATCATCCTACTGAAATCAATGCTACTTTAAGCGCCACAGAAAATATTAAGCATGGTAAACTTTGGTTGGTATTCCAACCACATACATATACTAGAACTATGGCACTATTTGATGAGTTCACAGATGCTTTTGATCAAGCAGATGTTCTTATCCTTGCAGAAATCTATGCTGCTCGTGAAAAGAACATTTACAAGCTTTCATCAAAGTCTTTGGCAGAGGCCATCAAAGAAAAACATCCTGAAAAGGAAGTTTACTTTATGGATAATTTCGAAGATATTGCCACTTACATTTCAGATAATGCCAAAGATGGTGATTTAGTAATCACTATGGGTGCAGGTGATGTGTATAAAATAGGTGACATGATTTTAGAAAAGTAGGTGAAATATGGATATTTCAACAAAAGCAAACAAGGCGAGAGCATACATGGAAAAAAGCCTTGAAAAAAGATTGGAAATAAACGGAAAGCTACTTGAAAATGGCGTAAGCTTTTTGGATATAGAAAGTGCATTTATTGACGAAAATGTAAAAATTGGAGCAGGCACTAAAATCTATCCTAATGTGGTAATCGAAGGCGACACTGTTATAGGTGAAGGCTGTGTAATCGGCATGGGAAGTAAAATTTCCAATTCCACAATAGGTGATAAAGTTAATATTGAAACTTCATACATCATTGATAGCAAAGTTGGAAACGAAACTAATATTGGACCTTTTGCATATTTGAGACCAAATAGCGTGATAGGAAACAATTGCAAGGTGGGAGACTTTGTTGAAGTTAAGAACTCCAGCTTGGGAGATGGCACTAAATCAGCTCATTTGACATATATTGGTGATTCTGATTTGGGAAAGGGTATTAACCTAGGTTGCGGAGTAGTATTCGTAAACTATGATGGTACTAATAAATTTAGAAGCGAGATAGGGGATAATGCTTTTATAGGATGCAATACAAATATTGTTTCTCCTGTAAAAGTTGGAGAAGGCGCATATATAGCAGCAGGAAGTACTGTTACTAAGGACGTTCCAGAGGATGCTTTATGCATTGCTAGATCCAAAGAAACTATCAAAGAGAATTGGGCAAAGGAAAAGGGACTGTATAAAAAGAAATAGATAGGAAACTATTTATATAAATTAATGCTAAAAATGAAAGGTTAAGGAAAGAAAAAATGCGTAGTGGAGTTTTCTCAGATTTTAAAATTTTTGCTGGCAATTCACACCCTGAATTAGCTGAAAAGATTGCAAATTGCTTAGGTAAGCCTCTTGGCAAAGCAACTGTTACAAAGTTTAGCGATGGCGAGATTTCAGTTAATATTTGGGAAAGTGTAAGAGGACTTGATGTTTACATCATTCAATCAACATGCAATCCAACAAACGATAATTTAATGGAATTATTGATTATGATAGACGCTATGAAGAGAGCAAGCGCTGGAAGAATCAATGCTGTTATTCCATATTATGGATATGCTAGACAAGACAGAAAAGCAAAAGCGAGAGATCCAATCACATCAAAATTAGTAGCTGACTTATTAGTAGCTGCTGGTGCTGATAGAGTTGTTACAATGGATTTACATGCTAACCAAATTCAAGGTTACTTTGATATCCCTGTTGACCATCTAATTGGTATGCCTCTATTAGCAAATTACTTCAAGAAAAAGAACATGGAAGACTTATGTGTTGTATCACCAGACCACGGTAGTGTAACACGTGCTAGAAATTTAGCAGAGATTTTAGATTGCCCAATTGCAATCATTGACAAGCGTCGTCCAGAACCAAACAAGAGTGAAATCATGAACATCATCGGTAATATTGATGGAAAGAACTGCATCATTATCGACGATATGATTGACACAGCTGGAACTATTACTAATGCTGCTAATGCAATTAAGGAATTAGGTGCTAAGTCAGTTAGTGCTGCTGCAACTCACGCAGTATTATCAGGCCCAGCTATAGAGAGAATTAAGGATTCAGCTATTGAAGAAATGGTATTATTGGATACTGTTCCACTAGCAGAAGAAAAAGAATTGGATAAGATGGTTCATCTTTCAGTTGCACCATTATTTGCAGATGTAATTACTAAGATCTATACAAACGGATCAGTAAGTAAGATTTTTGATAAAGAATAGTTTATGTATTTAATCGTAGGCCTTGGAAATCCAGGGGCAAAGTATGAAAAAACTCGTCATAATATGGGCTTTAGAACCATAGACAGCTTGGCTGATAAGTATGGAATTAAGGTTGATAAGCTTAAAGCAAAGGCTTTAATAGGTGACGGTAGAATAGGCACAGAGAAGGTGCTTTTAGTAAAACCTCAAACCTTTATGAACCTTAGCGGTTTTGCTGTAGCTGAATTGATGAATTTTTACAAGATTCCCGTTGAAAATCTAATTGTCATATATGATGATATCGATTTGGAGACTGGCAGATTGCGTCTTAGAGCAAAGGGATCTGCTGGAACTCATAATGGTATGAGGGATATAGTTCAAAAGTTGGGAGATAATGGATTTCCAAGAATTCGCATTGGCATAGGCTCCGATGTGAAAGGCGATTTAGCTGACTATGTAACTGGAAAATTATCCAAGGCAGAGGAAGAGCGTGTTAAGGATGTTATTAATATGGCTACTGAGGCTGCTGCATCCATTGTTGAAGATGGAATTGATAGAGCTATGAACCGTTATAATACTCTATCAAAGGAAAAATAATTATGGAAAATCATAAGATAAATATTACTGGGGCACAAAGCTTGGCTTGTGCCCCTATCATTAATAAAATAGGGAAAAGCTCAAAGGCTTTGGTAATTGTACCCAACTACGAAAGGGCTAAGCAGCTGGCTTCGGACCTTTCTTTTTTTAGTGATAAGGATATTTATCTAATGCCTAGTGAGGACCAGTTCTTCCTGGATTTTAAAGCAAAGAGCAACGACAATAATATTATGCGTCTTAGGGCTTTATCGGCTCTTAGAACCAAGGAAGAGCTAGTAGTAATAGCACCTGTTTCGGCTTGTGTTAGGAAAATAATTCCTCGCGATGCTTTTGAAGAAAAAACTATAAAGCTAAGCCAAGGGGACGATGTGGACCTTGAGGAATTGAAAAACAAGCTTATTCAAATGGGTTACGAGAGGAGAAATCAACTGGAAGTTCCCGGAGAGTTTTCCATACGCGGAAGCATAGTTGATATATTTACTCCAGATAGCGACGATCCGTACAGATTGGACCTGTTCGACACTGAAATTGAGAGCATCAAGACTTTCGACAGCTTCACTCAGCGTTCCAAGGAAAAGCTGAAATATGTTGAAATCCATGGGGCAAGACAGCTTATTGCCAGCGATGAGCTGTACAAGAAGGCCGCTTTGGAGATTGTAAAAGCATATAATAAAGAAATAGAAAAAGCTGATAAGATTAAAGCTGAAAAGCTTAAAGCCAGAAAAGATGAGCTTTTAGAATATATTGAAAGCGAGACAAACCTACAGCTTTTAGAAAACTATCTGCCATATTTTTATGATGACTTAGATTATCTTTGGGATTATGCTTCAGATGGCATTATTTTCATTGAGGAAGCCGATATGGTGGTGGCTGAGCTTGACAAGCTACTGTCGGAGCAAAAGGCCCACATGGAGGCTTTAATAGAGGATGGCAGACTTGTTAAAAAGGATGGCCTAGGTCTCATCAAAAAGAGTGAATTTTTCAAGGCATATGAGTGCGATAGGGTGTATTTTCTATCCACTTTTGCAAAGAAAATTGAAGGTTTACAGGAGCTTACAAAGCTTGAAAAATTAAATGCCCATCAGGTTTTATCCGTAAATGGCCAATTGGATTTATTAAAGGGTGAAATTGAGCAGTATTTAGGAAAGGGCTACAAGGTCCATATTGTATGTTCCAGTGAAGCTAGAAATAAGGACGTTGAAAGCTTTTTGGGTGAAAAGCTTAGCAGACAAATTAGCTTTGAAATAGGAAGTATTAGCGGTGGCATAGATTTAGTAGATGATAAGATATGCTACTTTAGCGAAAATGATATTTTTGAGAATAAGAAGAAGAGCGGTCGTAGGAGAAAGTTCAGCGAGAATTCCAATCCTATTGATTCATTTACTGAGCTGGAAAAGGGAGACTACGTCGTTCATGAAAACTTTGGAATAGGTAAGTTCCTGGGCATCGAAGAGATTGTGAGCGGTGACATTGTAAGCGACTGCTTGTACATAGTCTATGCTGGCGGAGATTCCCTTATGGTTCCCGTTGAGCATATGGACAAGATTCAAAAGTATGTAGGTGCAGATTCAGTTGAACCTAAGCTTAATAAATTAGGTTCCGGTGCATGGCAAAGATCTTTGGCTAAAGCTAAGGAATCCATTGAAGGCATGACCGACGAGCTTTTGGAATTATATGCCAAGAGAAAGATGAGCAAAGGTTTTGCTTTTGAAGGGGATACACAATGGCAAAGGGAATTTGAGGATTCATTCCCATTTGTTGAAACCAGAGATCAACTTAGAGCTATCAAAGAGATAAAGCGCGATATGGAAAAGCCTATAGCCATGGACAGATTGCTATGCGGTGATGTGGGCTATGGAAAAACTGAGGTTGCAGCCCGCGGAATTTTCAAGTGTTTAGAAAATGGAAAGCAGGCAATGATGCTAGTTCCTACTACAATTCTTGCAAATCAGCACTATATGACTTTGAGTGAGCGTTTCCAAAAGTATCCTTTTAGAGTTGAGATGTTGTCTCGTTTCAGGACAAAAGCTCAGCAGGATAAGATTATAAAAGCTTTTGAAAAGGGAGAAATCGATTTTCTAATAGGTACTCACAGAATACTTTCAAAAGATGTAAAAGCAAAGGATTTGGGCCTTTTGGTAATAGATGAGGAACAAAGATTTGGCGTAAGACACAAGGAAAAGATTAAAGAGCTAAAGAACAGCGTGGATGTGCTTACTCTTTCGGCTACGCCAATTCCTAGAACATTGAACATGTCTCTTACAGGAATAAGGGATATGAGCATTATTGAAGAGCCACCAGTTGATAGATATCCTGTTCAAACCTATGTAATGGAAAAGGACTATGAACTTATTGCGGAAATAATAAAGCGTGAGCTAAAACGTGGAGGCCAGGCTTTTGTAGTATATAACCGAGTTTTGGGCATTGAAGGGGTGGCCAAAAAGATAGAGGAATTAGTTCCTGAAGCTGAAGTTGCAGTAGGCCATGGTCAAATGAGTGAGACTCAGCTAGAAGATATTATGTTAGATTTTGTAACAGGCAAAACCGATGTACTTGTTGCAACTACCATTGTAGAGTCAGGAATTGATATTCCAAACGCAAATACCATCATTATTCTAGATGCTGATAAATTCGGTCTTGCACAGCTATATCAACTGAGGGGAAGAGTTGGAAGATCAAATAAAATCGCCTACGCATATTTGATGTATGAAAAGGATAAGGTTTTAACTGAAATTTCAACGAAGAGACTTAAAGCCATTAAAGACTTCACAGAGTTTGGTGCAGGCTTTAAGCTGGCCATGAAGGACTTGGAATTTAGAGGGGCAGGAAATCTCCTTGGAAGTTCTCAATCCGGTCACATGATGAAGATTGGTTATGAGCTTTATTGTAAGATGGTTGATGAAACCATGAGAAAAATCCGTGGTGAAGAAATCGAAGAAGAGTTTGAAACTAAGGTTGAAGTTTTAAATTCTGCCTATATACCATCCCATTACATAGAGGATCAAAACTTGAAACTTCAAATGTATAGACGCATAGCTAAGATCTCATGCAGGGAAGATGCGGAAGACATTATGGATGAACTTAGCGATAGATTTGGTTTGCTTCCTAGAGAGTCTATACAATTGATAAAAGTGGCTTTAATTCGTGCTTATGCTAGCAAATTAAGAGTAAATAGGGTATACTATTTGGGAACTTATATAGTTCTTGATTTCGCAGAGGAGAATAGACTTACTCCTTATGCTATTGTAAACTTAAGTGAAAAGTATGGTAAGCGTTTGAATATCTCGGGTAGACGCCTGCCAAAGCTAAAATTATATTTAGAGAAAAGAGAAGATTTAGATGACGTTATTGAGATGCTAGAACTGATAATGGAGAATTCTAAATCATAGAGGAAATTTATGGAAAATACTACAAAGAAACATAGTTTTATCAAGGGGGCAGCTCTTCTTGGTATAACAGGAGTAATTGTAAAAGTCCTAGGAATGGTATTTAGAATACCTGTATTAAACTGGATTGGTGAAGAGGGCGGAGCCTATTATGGAGTAGCCTATCCCGTTTATTCACTGTTGCTAGTTGTTGCAACAGCAGGTCTTCCAGTAGCCATTTCAAGAATGGTTTCCCAAAGAACTGCTTTGGGAAAATATGCGGCAGCTGATAGAGTGTTCTCTATAGCTAGATTGTTGATGCTTGGAATAGGTATAGTATCCTTTGCTATTTGCTTCTTTGGAGCAGATGCAATTGCTCATTCTGTAAACATTCCAGGAGCAGCACCATCTTTGAGAACTATAGCTCCAGCTTTGCTATTCGTTCCTATTGTTTCGTCATTTAGAGGCTATTTCCAAGGCCAACAAATAATGGTGCCTACAGCTTTATCAGAGCTAGTTGAACAATCTTTTAGAGTTGTAGTAGGTTTGATCTTAGCATATTATTTTGCAAAGACAGCAGATGATATGGTTTCCGCTTCTGCCGGAGCAACTTTTGGTGCCAGTGCAGGATCCATGATGGCCTTAGCTTTGATGATATTCATCTATTGGCTTAACAAGGATAAAATCAAAAGGAGAGCTAAAAACAGCGTTGCAGAAGACGAAAGCAGCAAGGAAATCATTAAGCAAATATTGCTTATTGCCATTCCTATTACCATAGGCGCTGCTATATTCCCACTAATGTCAACTATTGATGCTTGGATGGTTCCAAACAGATTGATTTCTGCTGGTTATTCATCATCTCAAGCTGAGAATTTATATGGTGTTATGTCCAGTTTCTGTTCATCACTTATAGGCTTCCCACAAGTATTTACTCAAGCGGTTGCCATAAGTTTGGTACCTGCTATTGCGGCAGCTTATGAACGCCAAGAAAAACTGGAAGTTCAAAACAATATTAAGCTAGGAACAAGGGTTACCCTGATAATGGGCTTCCCATGCGCAGTGGGCATTTTCGTCCTTGCAGAGCCAATTTTGAACCTTCTATACCCATTACAACCAGAAGCTTGTGCCACAGGAGCACCTACAATCATGGTAATGTCCATAGGAATAATATTCCTATCCACAATACAAACTTTAACAGGAGCTCTTCAAGGTATTGGAAAGCAATTAATTCCTGTAAAGAATTTGGCCATTGGTGCTTTGGCAAAAATCGTTGTAACATATTTTGCAACAGGTATTTATGCTTTAAATATTAAGGGCGCAGCTTTGGGAACATTAGCTACATACATCATTGCAACAGTGCTTAATATCAAGGATATTTATAAGTATACAGGCACAAAGTTCGACTTTATGCAAACATATATTAAGCCATTCGCTGCAAGCGTAATCATGGGTATTTTCGTATTTGCAAGCCATTGGGGTTTAACTATGATTTTACCAGGAGCCGTTGCTACTTTAGCATCTATACTTATCGGTGTTATCGTATATTTGGTTCTTGTATTATTGATAAAAGCTATAACTCGTGATGAATTATTAGTAATACCTATGGGCGGGAAATTGGTTAAAATTCTCGATAAAGTTTGGAAATAATTTCGATTTTCCATTGACTTATCAATATTTTGTGGTAAAATTATATCAACGTTTTCGAGAAAGAGATAATAATTAATTTGGAAACAAAATTAAAGGAGGAAGGATTATTATGAATAAAGCTCAATTAGTAGCAGTAATCGCAGAAAAGACAAACTTCACAAAGAAGGATGCAGAAGAAGCAGTTAACGCATTCACAGCAGCAGTTGAAGAAGCACTAGTAAACGGTGACAAGGTTCAATTAGTTGGATTTGGTACATTCGAAACTAGAGCAAGAAAGGCTAGACAAGGAAGAAACCCTAGAAAGCCAGAAGAAGTTATCATGATCGAAGCTTCAAAGGCTCCTGTATTTAAGGCTGGTAAGGCTTTAAAGGACGCTGTAAATAAATAGTTAAAAATGCGGAGCAATTAGCTCCGTTTTTTTACAGGTATTATATGAGAGTAGATAAATTTTTGAAAAACTCACGCCTAATTAAGAGGCGTACAATTGCAAAAGAGGCTTGTGATCAGGGTAGAGTGTTTGTCAACGACAAACAAGCAAAAGCAGGAACTGAAGTCAATGTGGGCGATGTGATTCACATAGAATTCGGCAACAGCTCACTTACTGCAAAGGTGCTTGAGTTAGTAGAATCCTGCAAAAAAGAAGACGCTGTGAGAATGTATGAAATATTAGACTAAAAAATCGGCTCAAGTAGCCGATTTTATTGTATCTTTTGAATTATAAATTTGTATATTAAAGGCATTACAACTAATTGAGCAATTAGTATTGCAATGCAGTTTGGTATTCTAGCAATAACGTAGGCCATGTAAGTACCGTCAGCACCGTAATATGGCCACAGGGCATAAGTGGTAATGAAAAGCTTAATCAAAAATGCTCCAAATGAGGCAATTACTATTCTAGCGAAAAGCATCTTACCGCTGATTTCCTTTTTATACAGCACAAAGCCATAAAATACACCTATTAGCACCAAGCTGACTGTAATCATTGGATTATATGCACCGAATGGAAATACTATGCTTCCAAGGGCATCGCAAATTCCGTAGGCGATACCGGCCCATACTGGCCCAAGATAATAGGCTATGATGGTGATTGGTACAAAGTCTAAAGTTAGATGATAGATTGGTGTTGCGGGTATTAATCTGTTTAATATGATTGCCATGGCAATCATAATACCTGTTACGACTATCTTGGTAGTCCTATTGTTCATATTGATTTGCATTAAAAAAACTCCTTCTACTGTGTGATAGTGACTGACCACACTAAGAATAGAGTTAGTGTGGTAGCGGATGTCCAGGCATACATCGCGGATTATCCTTCGTCCAAAAGCAACATCCTGTCCTTTGGCACTTAACGTGTAAGCTGTACTCTACCGTTGCAATGTATTTTACTAGAAAGCTGAGACTAAGTCAATACAAAGTTTTCACGACTTTGTAGAAACTTGACGTCTCATTTTTTAGTTTTTTTTATTGACAGGGTTGGAGTGAAAATATATACTTTCGTTCCACAAAGGAGGTGAGATTGGATGAGACTTGGAGTGAACATTGATTTAGCTGATAAGGAATTTGAAAAAGCTGTTCAAGAAGGCTTAATCAACATTTTTCCTTTTCTCGATTTTTCAGGGAATGAGCTAAAAATAGCAGGTGGCGAGGAGATTAGTATTAGTTTAAGGGATAGTAAACTGGCAATTCCCCTGTATGCGCCCTTGGATGAGTTCTCTCAGGCCATAGATAAAATCTATTATTTAAACTATGGTAAGTATCTGCTTAAGAAAAGCTATGAGAACATTGAAACCTATGGCTTCTATTCCCGCGATGGTGGTTCTGGAACCACGGCAATCGCGTTGGAATGGGCAAGGCAGTTGGGGGACAATAATCGAAAAAGTTTGTACATTAACCTTGAGACTTACAACTCGGCTAATAAGTATTTGGAATTGGGAGAAGATGGTCGTAATTTGTGTGCAAAACTAAGGAAGGGAGAGGATTTTGATTTCTTTTCCTATTTGGGAATGTACGGGTCGGCATATTATTTGAAATTGGGACCAAGGAATGCTTTTAGCAATATTAGGGACATGAATTTGATTTTAAATTATCTTGAGAAAAAGGCTTTCTTCGAGGCTATCGTTTTCGATATGGGCAAAGAGGCCAATGAGGATTTCTTAGAGAACGTAGATTATAAAATCAGGGTTATCAATGATGAGTTTACGGAAGCTGTTTTTGAAGAAGAACATCAGATAAGAAATTTTGCTCAAGAAGGAATATCAATGCATGAAGAGGATTTTGTTTACAACGAGAAAAGGGGCAAGATTGATTTAGACACTTTTGGACAGTTCAGTAAGGAATTGGGGTATTTATTGGAGGAGATTGATGGATCAAGATTTAACAAACATCAGGGAGATATTGGGTAGTTGCGGTCATATAGGCGATGATGAAGCTTATGAACTAATAGAAAAATATTTTATTGATTCAACGGATAAGGACTTGGATGAAATTGAAAAACTTTCAAATAAATATTTCACCAAGACCAGAAAGAAGTTGGGGATTATGGAGGATATAATCAAAGATCCTACCATAAGTGAAATCATGGTAAATGGTAAAGACGATATCTTTGTTGAAAGAAATGGTGTTGTGGAAAAATTGGACCTTAATTTCGATACCACTGAGGAACTTGAGGAGATTATTAGGTATATAGCGTCAGGTGTTAATCGTGAAATTAACGAAATGAATCCCATTGTGGACGCCCGTTTGAACGACGGTTCTCGTATTAATGGCGTCTACAAGAATATAGCTTTAAACGGACCCATTTTAACCATAAGAAAGTTCAAACAGAACATTATAACAATGGACAAATTGGTTGAATTTGGAAGTATTAGCAGGGAGGCGGCTGACTTTTTGAAGGAGATGGTACAGGCATCGTACAACATCTTTATAAGCGGAGGTACTTCATCGGGAAAGACAACTTTTCTAAATGCTTTGGCAGGATACATACCAGAAACTGACAGGGTCATCGTAATAGAGGATTCGGCTGAGTTGGAATTAAATGCTATTGAAAATATTGTGCACATGGAGTGTAGAAATTCAAATTCCATGGGTAAGGGCAAAATTGATATGGCGGATTTGATTAAAACCAGCTTGAGAATGAGACCTGACAGAATAATAATCGGTGAGGTAAGAGGAAAGGAAGTTAGCGATTTGCTTTCAGCTTTAAATACTGGCCATGATGGTTCCTTGTCAACGGGCCATGGAAATTCGGTGAGAGGAATGCTTAGAAGATTGGAATCAATGTACTTAATGGGCAGTGATCTAAGTGTGGATGCTATTGCAGGCCAAATAATTGAAGGCATTGACCTTATGGTGCATTTGGGCAGGCTCTCCAACGGAAGAAGAATAGTAATGGAGATAAGCGAAATAGTGGATTATATCGATGGAAAATACATTATAAATAATCTTTTTCAGCTAAATGAATGTGGCGAACTTGTAAAGAGTGGTAACAAACTAGTAAAGGAGGATAAGCTTAAACTTCATGGATTACAATGATTACAAATTCAGTAGAGAAGAACGATTGAAATATTACGGTCTTATGCTATTGGTAGCTCTTGCTATATCCTGGCTAATGTATGATAGTATCATTGCTTTGGTAATATTCCTTCCTTTAATTATATTTGGCGAGAGATATTACAAGAAACTGCTAATAGAAAAGCGTAGGAATCAATTGCTAATGGAGTTTAAGGATTTTCTGTATCTGATTTCATCATCCTTTGCTTTGGGTCGAAATATGAGCAAAGCAATTAAAGAATCCTTAAATGGATTGAGACAGGTTTATGGTCTAGATTCTCTTATGGTGAGGGAACTTGAAGCTATTGATAACAGTATTGAAGAGGCTAATGATTTGGATTATGTGCTTTTGGAAAATCTGGGCGAACGCAGTGGCCTTGAGGACATTTGCGATTTTGCCAAGGTTTACAAGAACTGCAAGGAGACAGGGGGCAATATAGTCAGTGCAGTGGATGGCGCAGCCAAAATTATAAGCGACAAAATCGAAATAGAAAACAATATAAGATTGGCCACATCACAGAGAAAAACGGAGGGAAGAATTATTGGAATTATGCCCTTTTTGATAGTAGCTTTTTTGAAATTGTCTTCGCCAGACTATATAGCGGTTCTTTACAACAACCTAACAGGGATATTGATTATGAGCTTGTGCATAGGGGTAACAATTGTATCTTTATATCTGGTAGAAAGGATATGTAGAGTTGAGATTTAGAGAGAGTATTTACAAGTATCTCGTGGGAGATAAGGAACAATTTCGTAAAGAGGGGAAACGCTTCTTCAGAAGAGAAGGAGAAGAGTTATATGAAAAATACGAAAAGAAGAACTATAAGAATGCTAAATTCTTGTGCTTGATTCTCCTAGTGCTCATGGCTTTGATCTTGTTAAAAGGAATATTGCCGGGGAGCAATGTCTATTACAATCAGGACGGAAGTCTGGCCGCTTTAGAACGAAGCGATGAAAGGTATAAGCTTAAGGTTGTAATCGGTGATGACAGTAAAGACACTGAATTGCAGTTTGTGCAGGAAGATGATGAGGAAAGCTCAAATAACATTCTTAAAGATGATGATTACTATTTGCGTAGACTTGTAAGCGATATTGAGAGTAATGAGGGAAGCCAGGTTAGGCTGCCTAATCAGCTTGAAAACGGTAAAAGAATCACTTGGTATGAGCAGAAGGATAACAGCGCATTTCTAGTATTTGCAGTATTTCTATTGGTTCTTGTGTTTCTATATAAAAGCAGATTTGCTGATCTTAAGAAATATAAGAAAAAATCAGAGCAGGAGCTTGTAAGAGCTTTACCAAACTTTTTGAACATGCTCATATTGATTTGGAAAAGTGGCAATAGCTTTGAGGATGCCACAAAAAAAGCAATTAAGAGTTTGGAAAAAGGGGATGATTACTTTTCTAGAAATATGACAAGCTGTCTTGAAAATGTTAATCAGCTAGGTGGTAACATTATCGCTGAAATTAATAATTTTGCTTTGGACACAAATATAAAAGACTTTACAAGGATTACGAACATAATGGTGGAAAATCAGTTTAAAGGGGCTTTTCTCCTAGATAAAATTGAAGCTGAACGTGAGCTCATGTGGATGAAGCGAAAGAAAGATGCGGAAGAAGAAGGAAAGAAAGCAGAGACCAAACTGGTTATTCCAATGGCCATGCTGTTACTGGTTTTAATACTGGTAACTGCGATGCCTGCTTTTATGGGAAATTAGAGTATAAAGGGGGAAATATGAAGAGTTTATTGAGAAACAAAAGGGGTATGGAAATGGTGCAAGTGGCCATACTCATTGCCATAGCAATAGTTGTAGGATTGGTTTTTAAAGACGAGATTTCAGATTTTGTTGAGGGTGTATTTAACACCTTAACGAAGGCCAATTTTGCTAAATAAAAAAGGTAGCACTCTCGTTGAGGCTAGTATGGTAATGCCTTTGATTATATTAGTGTTTCTTTCCATGATGATATATGGAGTGTTTCAGTTTACCAGCTTTCAAAAGCAGGTGGCTTTACACCAAAATATAATTAATACGGTAGCAGAAAGCGATAGACCTATGAAATATTCCACTGTAACAAAGAGCAAAACTGCTTCTATAAATCTTGGAGGTTTAACAGGCAATATAATTAAAAAAACCATGAAATGCTCACGATATAAAATGGATAAAACGAAAATTGTGAGGTTGAAATATGCTTTCCAGTAAGAAGGGATCGGTTACAGTTTTTCTAAGCCTTATGTTTATAGCTCTTATGATTTTTGTAATAGCTGTCATAGGGGCGGCTCGGGACAAATTGGTTGATGGTGAAGCCAGCTCTTTAAATGATATTTGGAGTGATTCAATACTAGGCGAATTTGATAGAAATTTATATAAGCGTTATGATTTGCTAGCATTCCAAGGATTTAATAAAGAGATTGAAAAGGAATTGGACTACTATGGAAGTTGTACTTTTAGTAGTAAATCCTATGCGGATTTTGATGGATACAAGGTGGGGCTGAATGCGTATTCCCTAGGTAAAATAGAAAACTTTAACGCTTCAGTTAAACACGCTTGTACGGATTTGAAGTTGACAAAATTGCTCAATTCTAGCGAGAAAACCAGCGACGATGTTGTTCAACGAAGCATAAACAACCAGAAGATTATAAAAGCTTTACCCTCCAATGGTGAAGGCAATGTGACAAACGGCGCAATTACATCGCTCTTTGAAAAGAATAAAACCGATGTTTTGGGGAACATGGGAAATAAGTCTTATTTGCTTATTTATGCGACAAGGTATTTTAATAACTATACAAACGGAAAGGTTAACAAAGGGTCATACTTTAGAAATGAATTAGAATATATACTAAGTGGCAAAATGAGTGATAAAAAGAATTTGGATGCTTTCAAAGATAAATTTTTGTTGGTGAGAATTGCCATGAATTCGGCCTATCTTTGGTCTGATAAGGAGAAGATGGCTGCAGTTGATGTGATCGCAGCGACTTTATCGGCGGCTACAGCTGAGACAAGTTTCACCGCTATAAGAGCTGGATTGGTAGAACTGTGGGCTAGCTTAGAAGCAGAGAACGACTGGAAGAGAATAAAGAAGGGGAAGAAGGTGCCAATAAGAAAAAGTGATGACACTTGGGCATTGGATTCCAGCGTTTTGGAAGACGGAGAGGCAGACGGAGTGGCAGATTCAGAAGTTAATAAGGGGCTCAACTACACGGAATATCTGCAGTTGATGATTAGTGCAATAAATACGGATACTCTATCTCTTAGGATGATGGATTTAATTCAAATAGATATGAGGTATAAGTATTACAGCGCTTTTGTAATTGGAGAATACAATGTAGGGATTGATTGTTCCATGAGGGTGAATGGTAAGGATTATGAGATTGAAAAGGCATATTATAAATAGCAAACGGGGAAGCTATATTTTGGAGGCGTCCATTGTGGCGCCTCTGTTTATAATTGGCAGCTTGATTCTGTTGTCCATAACTACAATGTATGGGATTTGTGAGAGCATAAACTATTCCATTTGTGATGAACTTAGTTTGACACAGGCAAAGTCGGTTTATACTCCCGTAGATTTAAGTACTGAAAAGGCCATCAAAAAACGAGTTAATGAGGGACACAGCATTAGTGATTTTAATATAAGCTCATATAGATATAGATACAGAGGGCTTTTATATAAACAACAGATTAAGCTGGATTATTCTTGCACTTTTAAAACCAATACTATTATAGATGTGGGGAAGGGCTTTACTTTTTCAGAGAGCATAGCTCTCAGGGCTTTTACAGGAGACACTCAAAGTGATACGCCTACTAGCGAAGCGGAGTTTATGCGAAATGCAAAGTATGAGGCGGTGTATGTATTTCCAGAATCGGGGATGCGATATCACAAGGCCAGCTGTACTTATGTAAAGTCTAACCCGAAAAAGACAAGTTTATCTGCTTCCATCAAAGGAAAATACGATGCATGCCGTATTTGCGGAGCCAGTGCAGCCAGGATGGGAGATACGGTTTACATATTTCAGTATGGTGGCTCATATCATTTAAAGGGCTGTAAGACCATAGATAAGTATGTAATAGAAATGGACAGAGATGATGCCATAGAAAAGGGATTTTCAGCATGCAAAAAATGTGGAGGTTGATATGAAAAATATTGTAGAGAATTTTGAGGGAATTAAGGAGTACGAAAAAGAGGCTTTTTTCAGTATGTGCAAATTGGTTCCATCAAGTTGGAATGAAACGGAATGCACCTATATTATGGATGGCCTTAGGCCTTTGATTTCCCTGGATAAGCCAGATGCCAAGGAGATGTTAAAGATAATAAGGGATGTGTATGATATTTATGAATACATGTATCTTTGGTACTTGGACACCAAAAAATTCTGCTTTACCATCAATGATATATTTTTCGACTGTTATGGGGATATACATATAGCTTTACATCCTGGAGAGCAGGACTTTGGTAAAATGCTTGAGGATATTCGTGCCGTTTCAAAAGCGGTAGGCGCTATGTATATGGACAAGGTTTTATCATATATTGAAGCCAACAATCCTGATAACAGGGAATTGAAAAAATATATTAATCAATTAGTTATTAGATTTCTGTAAAATAGTGTATAATAAATGTATCAAATTAAGGAGATACTTATGATTCCATTATCCACTAGAATGAGACCGGCTACTTTGGATGATTTTGTAGGTCAAAGTCACTTCATGTATCCAGGATCTCTTTTATACAATTCAATAAAAAACAAGACTTTTGATTCAGCCATTTTCTTTGGACCTTCAGGAACTGGTAAAACAACTCTTGCAAGAATTATTGCCAAGGAAATGGATGGACAATTTCATGAAATAAATGCATCGACAACAGGAACTAAAGAGTTAAAAGAGCTTTTAGATAATGCTAGAGAAAGATTCCTAGGCCTTGAGCACAAGACAACTTATGTGTATGTTGATGAAATGCATAGATGGAATAAATTGCAACAGGATTCCTTGCTTAAAGCACTGGAAGACGGAGTTATAAAGTTCATTGGAAGCACTACTGAAAATCCGTATTTCTCAATCAATAATGCTATTATTTCCAGGGTTAGAAACATATATGAGTTCAAGCCTTTGGAGAGAGAAGATATAGCTACAATTATTGATAGAGCTCTTATGGATAAGGAAAAGGGCTTTGGAAATTTGAACATATCTTTTGAAGAGGGTGCCAAGGAAGTTTTATGCGAACTGTGCAATGGAGATGCTAGAGTAGCCTTGGACAGTTTGGGATTTTTAATTGACAATCTTGATGAAAATCAAAAGATAAGCAAGGATCTCATTGCTGAGGCTATGCAGAAAAAGATAGGATTTTATCACAAGAGTGAGGACAGATACAACCTGCTTTCTGCTCTTCAAAAGTCCATTAGAGGTAGTGACCCAGATGCTGCAATCCACTATTTTGCAAGGCTTGTAGAAGGTGGAGCTGATATTAATATGATTGGACGCAGACTTATGGTTATGGCAAGTGAAGATATTTCTTTGGCATATCCAAACGCTATTTCTATAGTGACTTCCTGCGTGCAAGCAGCCAATATGATAGGAATGCCTGAGGCGGCTATAAACTTAGCCCAAGCGGTTATATTATTAGCTTCTTCACCTAAATCAAATAGAACTGTTGAGGCATTTTATGCTGCAAGAGACGATTTGAGAAAGAGAAAAATTGATGATGTTCCACCTCATTTGATGGACTCACATTACAAGGGTTCAGCTGATTTGGGACGCGGTTTGACATATCTATATCCTCATTCCTATGGGGGATATGTAAAACAACAGTATTTGCCAAATGATTTATACCAAGAGGGCGTAAAGTATTATGAGCCTTCTGAAAATGGCCAGGAAATTGCTTTTAAAAAATTCTTGGAAGAATTGGAAAAGAAAGGTTTTAAGTAATGGCTGAGATAATTAAATCAAAATATATCGGATTTTGTTTTGGTGTGAAAGAGGCTATTCGCAAAGCGGAGCAACTTGCCGAAGCCAAGGATGAAAATGAGATTATCTATACTTTTGGACCATTGATTCATAATCAAGCTGTTATTTCTGAGCTTGAGGATATTGGTGTGAAATCTGTGGAAAGTCTGGAAGGTTTAGAGGGTGCAACTTGCATAATCAGATCTCATGGACAAACTAAGGATTTCTATGAGAAAGCTAAGACTTGCAATATTAAATTAGTGGATGCAACTTGTCCTTTCGTTGCCAAGATTCATAAGCTTGTTGAAAAGGCATATGAGGATGGGAAACAGATTATCATCATAGGTGATAAGAATCATCCTGAGGTTATTGGAATTAACGGCTGGTGCGAAAACAGTGCTTTTATTGTTAACTCGGCAGAGGATTTGGCCGATTTTGAAAGCGATAAGGAACTTTTCGTTGTATGTCAAACAACTATTAAGAAGGATTTGGCAGATGAAATAAACAATGAGCTTTTAAAGAAAAACATGAAGTTTGAATTTTCAAATACCATTTGCAATGCCACTTCTGATCGACAGAAAGATTGCCAAAAACTGGCAACAAAATGCGATGCTATGCTAGTACTGGGAGACTCTCATAGCTCAAATACCAAGAAACTATATGAAATAGCTAGCAAGGCTTGTGAAAATACTTTTTTTGTAGAGAATATTGATGATATTCCCTTGAAAAAAATGTCGAAATATAGTAAAATAGGTATCGTAACAGGTGCTTCGACGCCTGAAAGTATAATTACGGAGGTTATTGCTAAAATGAGTGAAATTATCACTGAAGAAAAGAATTTAATGATGGAGTTCATGGACGAAATCGAAAAGTCATTGAGATTACCTAGAACAGGTGAAATCGTTAACGGAACTGTACATCAAGTAACTGACAAGGAAGTAATCGTTAACTTAGGTTGTAAGAAAGACGGTATTATCCCTAAAACAGAAATCACTTTGGAAGGAGATAAGGAGTTAACTGATTTATTCAAGGTTGGCGATGAAATCAAGGCTAAGGTTATCAAGACTGATGACGGAGATGGTGGAATTTTACTTTCAACAAAGAGTCTAGCAGTTTTAGAAAACTGGGATGAACTTGCAAAGGCAAATGAAAATAACGAAACTATTACAGTAACAGTTGTTAGAAAAGTTGAAAGAGATGGTAAGGATATCGGAGTTATCGCAGCTTATAAGGAAGTAAACGGTTACATTCCATTATCACAACTTTCAAACAAATACATTGAAGACGCTGGTGAATATGTTGGTAAGGATTTAGAAGTTAAGATTATCAAGTTAGATCAAACTAGAAACAGAGTTAACTTCTCACACAAGGTAATCTTAAACGAAGAAAGAAAGCAACAATTAGAAGCTATTTGGAATGCTATTAATGTTGATGATATCGTAGAAGGTACAGTAATGAGATTTACTGATTATGGCGCTTTCGTTGATATCGGTGGTATCGATGGATTACTTCACATTTCAGAAATTTCATGGGGCAAGTTAAAGCATCCAAAGGAAGTTTTAGAATTAGGTGAAAAGGTTCAAGTTAAGATCCTTTCAATCAACAAGGAAAAGGGCAAGATTTCATTAGGATTAAAGCAAATCAAGCCAGAACCTTGGACAGTAATTAATGACAACTACAAGGTTGGACAAGTTATTACTGGTAAGGTTGTTCAAATCAAGGAATATGGTGCATTCGTTGAATTGGAACCTGGACTAGATGGTCTAGTTCACATTTCAGAAGTTGCTCGCAAGAGAGTTGAAAAGATTTCAGATGAATTACAACTTGGACAAGAAATTCAAGCAGTAGTTCTTGATATCGATGAAGAAAAGAAGAGAATTAGCTTAAGCATTAAGGCTACTCTTCCAGAAGAAGCTCCAGCAGAAGAAACTGTTGAAGAAGCTCCTGTAGAAGAAGCTCCAGTAGCAGCTGAAGAAACAGTAGAAGAATAATTATGGAAACCAGGGTTTCACAACTGTGAAACCCTTTTCTTTTATATTCAACTAAGTACAGGCTTTATATGGCGAGAAAGATTAACAAGACACAAAAGAATAAGAGGTTTTTGGAATCTAGCAAAAACTACAAGGCTCCCAATAATCCTTATGTGGGTATTTTCAAAAAGCATAGCAAAGGCTTTGGTTTTGTAGAAAAGGAAAATGGGGAAACCATCTGCTTTGTATCAAAACGAGATACAAAAGGGGCAATGAACAATGACCTTGTGGAAATTGATTTGATTCCTAAAAAATACTGGTCAAAGGATAGTCCTGAAGGATATGTTACCAAGATACTTGAAAGAAATATCACTCAGGTAGTTGGAGTTCTTGAGAGACATCAATCCTTCGGTTTTGTCGTGCCTGAAGATATAGACGTCAAGGATGATATATTTATATCCAAGGCAAATTTGGGCAAGTATAAAAACGATGATTATGTTTTGGTGGAAATTACCAAGTATCCGGATGCTTTTAATAATGCGGAAGGCGTCATAGTGGAGTTGGTGGCAAAAGCCAAGGATAGCAGCGGTAAGATAAAGGCTTTAATTAAATCTAAGGGATTAAGTGAAGAATTCCCTAGCGAAGTTCTTAAACAGGCTAAGCGCGTGGTAAAGCAAAAGGCCATGGAGAACGAAGACCTGTCAGATAGAATAGACCTTAGAGATAAAAATATCATAACCATTGACGGACCAGATTCTAAGGATTTAGACGATGGTGTATCCGTTGAGATTTTGGAAAATGGAAACTATTTGCTAGGAGTCCATATCGCCGATGTATCTCACTATGTGGATGCTGGAACTGAAATGGACAAGGAAGCTTTAAAGCGTGGCAATAGTGTCTATTTGGTAGATAGGGTGATACCTATGCTTCCAAAGGAGCTTTCCAATGGTATTTGTTCATTGAATCCAAAGGAGGACAGGCTTTGTCTTTCCTGCGATATGGAAATAAATAAAGATGGTGAAATTGTAAATCACAATATATATAAATCTATTATTTGCTCAAAGGAGAGAATGGTTTACGATGATGTTTCAGACATATTGGAAAACTGCGGAAACTCAGATAGCCTAAAACTTAGATACATAGATATATTGGATGATATATATGCTATGGGTCAATTGGCAGAAATACTTGAGCAAAAACGTTTCCGTGAAGGCAGTATAGATTTTGATTTCCCTGAAGGCAAAATTATTGTCGACAAAAATGGGCAGGTTTTGGATGTAAAGCTTGATCTTAGAAGGTCAGCAAACAAGCTTATAGAGGAATTTATGTTGGCTGCTAACAAGACAGTGGCGGAGCATTTCTATTGGATGAATGCACCTTTTGTATATCGTGTTCATGAAAAGCCAGAGATGGAGAAGATTGAGGAATTAAAAGCATTCCTAAAGACTTTTGGCATCAATTTAAAGGGTAAAAGCGATGACATATATTCCAAATCTTTATGCAAGGTTTTGGAGGATGTTAAGGGGACTCCTTTTGAACATGTAACTAGCACAATTATGCTTAGGTCAATGCAAAAGGCATACTACAGCCCAGACTGTTTAGGACATTTTGGACTAGGCTTTAAATATTACTGCCACTTTACTTCACCAATTAGAAGATATCCCGATTTGATAATACATAGAATTATTAAGCTTATGATTTCAGATAAGGCAACTGATAAGTTCCTAGCCAAGATGGAAAAGCGTGTAGAAGTTGCAAGTGAAATATCTTCCCAAACTGAGCTTTTAGCGCAAAAGCTAGAGCGTCAAGTGGATGATATTAAAAAAGCGGAGTATATTCTTAATCACATTGATGAGGAATACCAGGGAATTATTAGTGGGGTCACAAACTTTGGTATATTCGTAGAGCTTTCAAATACAGTAGAAGGGCTTGTTAGATTGGAAACTATCGAAGGGGACTTTTACATTTATGAAGAGGGCAAGTATAGGATAAGAGGCCTTAACACTAACGCTTGCTATTCAATGGGTGATAGTGTTAAAATTAGAGTTGCTGGAGCCAATCCAGATTTAGGACAAATTGATTTTGAATTAATCAGTGACTGAGAAAGTCAAAGGAGCTAAAATGAAATTTCCAAAAAAATTAGAAGACTGTAAGACTATAGGCATATTGGCACCATCTTCACCAATAAGCGGTGAGAGAGAATTAGCGTGCATAAAGGCTATCAAAGAAATGGGCTTTAATGTGAAAGTTTCTACTAATCTTTCCAAAAACTATGGCGGATATATGGCTGGCACAGGCAAGGAAAGAGGTCAATTAATAAATGAGATGTTTGCAGATCCAGAAGTTGATGCAATCATATGCATAAGAGGTGGAGACACAGGCATCAGAGCTTTGGAATATATTGACACAGAAATAGTTAAGAATAATCCAAAGATTTTTATGGGTTATAGCGACATTACAAACTTCCATCTTTTGTTTAATCAAAAGTGCGATTTGGTAACTTTCCATGGACCAATGGTTTCTTCCAACATAGTTGACGGAATGGACAAGTTCACAGAAAAGTCAATGTATGCTTGTTTGAACGCAGACAAATTGTACAGCTATGAAGAACCTGATGGCTTTGAAATCTATGCTCTTCCTGGACACGAGGGAAAAGCGGAAGGCGTAATGATAGGTGGAAATCTATCACTTATAGAAGCTAACGTTGGAACTTTTAATACTATGGATGTGAAGGACAAGATTATATTCATAGAAGATGTTGGGGAACAGATGTACAGATTGGATAGAATGATGTGGCAAATGAGAAACGCTGGTTTCTTTGATCAATGTGCAGGCGTTGTTTTAGGCCAATTCACTGATTGTCCTAACGATTACATGCCATCATATGACTTGGTAAATATGATGAAGGACGTATTTGATGGCTATGACATTCCAGTTTTGATGAATGTTCAAGCAGGCCATGGGGATATTTGCATGACTTTACCTTTTGGCGCAAATTGTCGCTTTGATACAGAAAAACATATTCTAGAATTTGACGTGGAGAGATAGATGGAGATTAGCAAGGAGCAAGGAGATTTAGTAAGATTACTGGATTTGGACAGTGACTTTATCATTGATTTAAAGTATGCTGGAACAGATAATTTTACAGGGCAAAAGATATATGCATCAAATGAGTGCTACATGGATATCACCACAGCAAGGATGCTTATAAAAGCTAAAAACAGATTTAAAAAGGATGGATACAGGGTTAAAATCTATGATGCTTATAGACCGACAGATGCTCAGGAAAAGTTCTGGGAAGTGTATCCTGTGGACGGATTTGTAGCAAGACCACCTAGTCAAAGACATGATGATTTGCTTACTCAAAACCATACTAATGGACTAGCAGTTGACATTACCTTAACTGATATGGATGGTAATGAATTGGTAATGCCTTCTAAATTTGATGATTTTACAGAAGCGGCTTTTCTAAAGAGTCACTTTAGAACTGAGGAAGGAGCCAAGAATGCTTGGTACATGAGAGATGTCATGGAGTGGGCAGGATTTTTGGCATACGAAGGTGAGTGGTGGCATTTCTATAACACTACTGTATATCAAAAGCCAATGATGAATTTTCCAATATAGGTAAATGAAAATACTAATTAAAGCACTCGTTTGAGTGCTTTTTTTATGAAAAATCAAAGTTTTTTCAAATTGCAACCCATAGTTGCGTTATAGTTGGTAGACAGAAGTGCCGCTACCATTTATTATTGAATTGTAAGCAGTTATATGCTGTTTAAACTTTTATTTATCCGCCAAAAGGGGTATAATAATATAAATAAATATTAGAGAGGGTTTATTTATGACAGAATGGAATATTGGTGAGATAATTAAAAAACATAGGATTGAGCAACATATGACACAAGACTTCGTGGCTGAACAATTAGAGGTAAGCCGACAAGCAGTTTCGAAATGGGAGCAGGGGATTTCAACACCCAGTACGAGTAATATAATTGCTTTGGCAAAGCTCTTTAATGTACCAGCTGAGGAGTTTATCAGAGAAGATATTTCTAAGAGGGAAAATGATACTAAAGCCCTTAGCGAAAAGGAAGAACGCTTATTATCAAAATTAAAATATCTACCTTTTGTACTAATCGGTATAGCGATTGCTGTAGTATTGTTTTTGGTATTTGGTAAAAGTGAGGCGACAACTATGTCAACAACTACAATTATGTCAATCGTTTGGTTTGTAATAGTGGCAGTGTTTATAGTAATCGAGGCGGCAACAACAGGTCTTACATCAATTTGGTTTGCTGGAGGAGCCTTGTGCGCAGGGCTGGTAGCTCTATGCACAGATAGCTGGATTCTACAGGTTGCAGTGTTCTTGATAGTATCTATATTACTTTTAATTTCTACTAGACCTTTAGCTAGAAAATATATAAACAATGCTGCAGAAAAAACAAATATAGATGCGATTATTGGATCAAAAGCTATTGTTATTTCAAAAATTGAACCTTTCAATAATGGAGAGGTTAGAACTGATGGCAAAGTATGGGCTGCTTCCTCTGAACGAGTAATCGAAGTAGGAGAAGAAGTGGAAGTACTTGAAATAAAGGGGGTAACTTTAGTAGTAAAGTAAAATCCGTGGACAGCAAGAAAGCACTATCAGCAGTTAAGCCGAAAGAAAAGGACGCTTTTACAGATAATTTGAAAGTTAATTCTGCTCGCACATATCACAGTGATTCCGAGCGTAACTTAAAAGCATTGTATGATTCGGGTATTTTGACTTGGTATGAGTACGAAGACATGAAAGCACGATATGCCAAGAAGTACGCGGAAAGCGATGCAAGAAGGAATAAAGGATTAGATGATTAAAGGAGGTAAAAATGGAGGTTTTTAAGATCATCGCGATTATTCTACTAGTAATAATCATTATTGGACTAATTGTCACAAACATTAGAATTGTTCCACAAGCAAATGCTTTTGTAATTGAAAGATTAGGTGCTTATCATGGAACATGGCAGGTTGGACTGCATTTCAAAATTCCGCTAATTGACAAGGTTGCTAAGAAGGTTTCTTTGAAGGAACACGTAATTGATTTCCCACCACAACCTGTAATCACAAAGGATAATGTTACTATTGAAATTGATACAGTAGTATATTTCCAAATTACAGATCCAAAGCTATTTGCTTATGGTGTTGAAAATCCAATGGCAGCTATTGAAAACCTAAGTGCAACTACACTTAGAAACATTATCGGTGAATTGGAACTTGATGGAACTTTAACATCTCGTGAACACATCAACTCAAAGATCAGAATTGTCCTTGATGAAGCAACAGATGCTTGGGGAATTAAAATCAACAGAGTTGAAGTAAAGAACATCAACCCACCTAAGGACATTCAAATCGCCATGGAAAAGCAAATGAGAGCTGAACGTGAAAGAAGAGAAGCAATCCTTAGAGCTGAGGGTGAAAAGAAGTCAGCTATTCTTATTGCAGAAGGTAATAAGGAATCAAAGATTCTTGAAGCAGAAGCTAGCAAGGAAGCTCAAGTTAAGAGAGCAGAAGGTGAAGCTGAAGCTATCAGACTTGTTAAGCAAGCAACAGCCGATGGTATTAGAATGATTGTTGAATCAAATCCTACTCAAGAAGTATTGACTATTAAGTCATTAGAAGCTTTTGAAAAAGCTGCAGATGGACAAGCAACAAAGATTATCATTCCTTCAGAAATTCAAGGAATGGCAGGTCTTGCAAGTTCTTTAACTGGTATAGTTGATTCAAGTAAGGATAAGAAAGCAAAGGCAAAAGCAAAGACAGCTGAAGACGCTGATGCTGAAACTAAATAGAAATATGCCATTATAAAAGCCTCCATATTTGGAGGCTTTATTTTATCCTAAGTATTCGATTACTTTTGCTATTTGCATGCCTGAGATCAGGACAAATACCACTGCCAAAGCGGCAAAGACAATAGCAATAATTTTCCACTTCATCGAGTAAACATTCATTTCGTCATAGTTCTTTTGAACTGTGATTTTTTTGTTCTCGGATAAAAGCTCGTAAAGTTCTTCTACGGATTCTTTATTAATCTTTCCCAGTTTGTAATATGGAAGGTAAAAGTCAGGGTTTAATAGGCTATTTTTCTTGTTGCCCTTTTTGAAGAATTTCACACCCTTCTTATCAAAGATGGCATATTTCACATCGCTAAATTCTAAAACCTTGTCCTTTTTAATAAACTTTGTTTTAAGTACAAGTCTAGTGCTTGTGAAACTTCCTGTAAACAGGGTATAGGATCTAAGAAAGACAAATCCTACCACTAACCAGAATACTGATAGAACTATGATAAATGGTAGATTTACAATATCTGCATATCCTTCAGTATTGATAGAATATACTATTCGACTAGCCATGCTTACAAGGCAGTAGAGCATTAGTGATAAAATGAATATCTGCCTAGGAATGCTAGTGTATGTATAGCTTATTTCGCTGTTTTTTCTCAGTGTTGTTATGTTTTGTTCTGACATTCTTTTGCCCTCCAATATGATTATACTTTATTGGGAAAAATATTTCAAATGTGACGCAAAAGAACACTTGTTCTTTTAACTGCTCTATGATATTATATATCTAACGGAGAGAAAGCTATGTCGGAAACAAAATCAGACAACAATTTCACATATATTTGCATAGATTTGAAATCCTTTTATGCTTCTGTAGAATGTGTTGAAAGGGGCTTAGATCCCTTTACAACTAATTTGGTCGTAGCAGATCCAGAGAGGACAGATAAAACTATTTGTTTGGCAATTACACCTGCTATGAAAGCCATGGGAATTAAAAACAGATGCAGGGTTTTTGAGATTCCATCCAATGTGGATTTTATTATGGCACCGCCTCGCATGCAAAAGTATATAGATTATGCCGCAGAGATTTACGGCATTTATCTTCGTTATGCTTCGAAGGATGATATTCACGTATATTCTATAGATGAGGCTTTTATAGACGTAAGCCGTTATATCAAAAACTATGGAATGAATCCTCGTGATCTTGCTCGTAAAATCATGGATGAAATATACAATGAACTTGGAATTCGTGCAACTGCGGGAGTGGGCACCAATCTATATTTGACTAAGATTGCCCTTGATATTCTTGCAAAGCATTCACCTGATTTTATTGGCTATTTGGATGAGGACCTGTACAAAGAGATTTTGTGGAATCACAGACCTTTGAGTGATTTTTGGCGCATAGGTAAGCGCACGGAGCACAAGCTTGCGGAACATGGAATTTACACTATGGAGCAGATCGCAAAGGCCAATGAGGATTTTTTGTACAAGCTTTTTGGTGTAGATGCTGAGCTTTTAATAGATCATGCCAATGGCATTGAACCAACAACAATTGCAGACATTAAACAGTATAAGCCCATGTCTGAAAGCATTTCCAGTGGCCAGGTTTTAATGCGTGATTACAGCAAGGGAGAGGGCAGAGTCATAGTCAATGAAATGGCAGAGGGTTTAGCTTTGGATTTGACAAAGAAGTCAGTATCTTGTGGTGGAGTTGCTATGCAAGTTGGATATGCAAAAGCTTCAGGTGGAGAATTTGTTAGAGGCAGCTTTTCCTTTGATAATAACACCAATTTGGCCAGCGCTATAATTCCTGCAGCACTGGAAATCTACGATAGAATTTGTGATGATAAGAAGATGATTAGGAGGCTTACCATAGCCTGCTACAAGATTGAAAATTATACAGAGGAGAAACAGTTCTCCTTGTGGGATCAAGTGAGCACTAAGGAGGAAATGGAAGAAGAAAATCTTCAAGAAACCATAGTGGCTTTGAAGAAGAAATTTGGTAAAAATGCTATGCTTAAAGGCATTGATTTTACTGAGCCAGCAACTGCAAGGCAAAGAAACGGACAAATAGGAGGTCACAAGAGTGGAGAATAGACCTAAAATGTCTCGTGAAAAGAGAGCTAAACAATTTATGCCTTTTGCAGCTTTGACAGGGCTGGAAGAGGCTTTGAGAAAAAAGGAAAGAGAGCTTGAAACTGTAGATAAGCCTACAATGAGTGAGGACCAGCTGCGGGAGCTTGACGATAAGCTTCGCAGTTTTGAATATGGCCAAATGGTTACCGTCAAATTCTATTTTGAAGGGACAGTTGGCGAAGTGTCAGGACGCTTTAAAAATATTGACTATTTGAACAAGCAAATAGTCCTTTTTGACAAGACTATAAAGATATCCTCTATACTGGAATTACATTGACAAAAGTGCTGATTTTCAATATAATATACCTGTAAAAAACACGTATAAGAGGTAAGGCTCATGGGTAAGTACAAACTTGGAATTATTGGCGGAATGGGTCCGATGGCATCAGTTGTTTTATATGAAATGATAACTGAGAAAACACCAGCGGAAAAAGATCAGGATCACATCGATATGGTGATTTTAAATCACGCATCTATGCCTGATAGAACGTCAGTTATACTTTCGAAAGACGAAGCTGCAATTGAGAGCGTGCTAAATGAATTTAGAAGTGATTTGAAGATTCTAAAGGACGCTGGCTGTGAATCATTCGTAGTAACTTGTAATACTGCCCATTTTTTTGTTGATAAGCTTCAACAGGAAGGTGAACTTGAACTTGAGCCAATTCATTTGATTAAAGAAACTGCAAGAGCCTGCAAAGAAGCTGGTGGCAAGATTGCAATTCTAGCTACAGATGGAACTATTCAATCAGGGCTTTATCAAAATGAACTTGACAAGCTGGGCGTGGAACACTATGAACCAAGCGAAGAGCTTCAAGGCAAGATTATGAGCTTGATTTACGATTATGTAAAAGCAGGCAAGAGCGTACCAGCCCAATTATGGCGTGATATTGAAGACGAATTAAAAGCTAAGAACTGTGCACACGCAATTCTTGGTTGCACTGAATTAAGCGTTGAAAAGAGAAGGGACGACAATCCTTTCTACATAAATCCATTCGTTACAGTATGTGAGAAAATTGTGAGGAAATAGTATGGGACTTCCAAAAGAAGCTGGCTTTGATCTTCATTCCAAATTCAAAGCAGGCGAGAAAAATTTAATAAGCGATGTTGAGGGCGTAAGCGTAGGCCACAAGAACGTGCGTGGCAGCCAGGATATTCATACAGGGGTTACTGCTCTGTTCCCAGCCCAAGACAATCTTTTCAAGAACAAGGTGATGGCAGCATCAAGCGTTATTAATGGTTTTGGTAAAAGCATAGGCCTGCTTCAAATCGACGAACTTGGGACTATTGAAACACCAATACTACTTACAAACACTTTGAGTATTGGTACAGCTTTTACAGCCCTAACAAAATACATGCTTGAGCAAAACGATGACATTGGAGTAAAGACTGGAACAGTAAACTGCGTGGTCACAGAGTGCAACGATGGAACTTTAAACGATATTAGAGGTTTGCACGTGACTGAAAGAGATTGCTTCGATGCTTTAAACTCAGCAAGCGTTGATTTTAAAGAAGGTGCTGTCGGCGGAGGCAGTGGTATGGCTTGCCTTGGATTAAAAGGAGGCATAGGTTCTGCCAGCAGGGTTTTGAACATAGACGACAAAGAGTACACTATAGGAGCTCTTGTTATGTCTAATTTTGGAGAAGCAGGCAATCTGGTTATAGGCGGAAAACATTATGATACTAAGCTTTGCAACGACAAAGACAAGGGCTCAATTATAATGATTATTGCAACAGATATTCCTCTTAGCGAAAGACAGCTTAAGAGGGTTTCAAAACGTGCTTTGGTTGCTTTAGCTAGAACAGGCTCATTCTCAGGTAATGGAAGTGGCGATATAGCCATTGCTTTTACAACAGCAAATAGAGTAGCTCATTACCCTGAAAAAGCCATTATGGATTTGAAGATGATCAATGACGATAAGATTGACCCCGTTTTCCAGGCCAGCGTAGAAGCGGTTGAGGAGGCAATTGTTAGTTCTCTTTATCACGCAGAAACAACACTAGGCATCAGAGATAATAAGAAATGGGGATTACAGGATTTCTTGAAGGAATTTTATTAATACAGGAGGCTAGATATGACATTTGAAGATTTAAAGTATTTAAACACACCACTTCCAGAAAATATTTTGAAAGAAAAGTGGTCAGGACACTTCGATTTAGCAAGAAAAATGATTGAGTATAGATTGGAAAATGAGAATGTTTCCAAGGCTATGAAGGCTAGACTTGAATTAGAACTTCAAAATATGCAACTTTTTGAAGAGAGATATACTTACACTGAAGATGAAGCTGTAAAAGCAGTACAAAAGAGAATCCCTGATTTTACAAGGGAAGAATTGGAAGAGTTAAGAATTAACGGAAAAGTTGACTATGCTTATATCAATGGTGAACTTAGATTCTTAGATTCTTTCGTTGGCACTTTATTCGGTTCTTTTGGAAAAGAATTCTGGCCAAGAGCTGTTGAGGAAGAGCCTGCAGATGATAATGCAAATCTAATCAATGATTTCGTTTTGAAATACAAGGATAAGGATGAGGCAAAAGCTTTTATTCATGTAAAACATGAAATCTATATTGATGACGAAGAGGTTGAGGAGGGCAAGATTTTAAAACTTCATATTCCACTTCCACATGAAACAGATGAGTTGAGCGAAGTTAAGCTTATTGCAGCAGATCCTATTCCTGATAAGCTACCATCAATTGATGAATTGCAACCAACAGCATATTTCGAATTTGAATACAAGAAGGGTATGAGACCTTTTGTTGAATACTCATTGATTAACACAATGAAGATTCATGATACAAGCAAACTTGATTTGGACTTAATCATGGAGGCTTATGAAAAAGAAGGCTATCCAAAGAATGTTCAAAAGTATTTGGAAGAGAAAGCTCCTCACATTGTATTCACTCCATACTTGAAGGACTTATGTGCTGAAATCGTTGGAGATGAAGTAAATCCATTGCTGAAGGCAAGAGCAATCTATGACTGGGTTACTCAAAATGTTAAGTATAGATACATGAGAGAGTATGCTTCAATTGATAACATTCCTGAATACATTGCTGCAGGCCGTAGAGGCGACTGTGGTGTACAAGGATTGATTTTCATTACACTTTGCAGAATTGCAGGCGTACCTGCTTATTGGCAATCAGGATTAGACGCTGAACCTAATTCAGTTGGCGAACATGACTGGGCTAAGTTCTATATACCAGCAGTAGGCTGGATGTATTGCGATCCATCATTTGGAACAAGTGCATGGAGAAATCAAAATATGGACAAGTGGAATTTCTACTTTGGAAATCTTGATCCATATAGACTGCCTTTCAACAATGATGTACAAGAAGAATTAGTACCAGCAAAGAAATTCCCTAGAAAAGACCCTTATGACAATCAAACAGGAGAAGCTGAATACGATGATAAGGGCTTTACAGCAGAACACATGCACAGAACATTTACTGATTTGGGAATTAAAATAATAGAAGAGTAGTAGTATGAGCATAATATATCCACAAGCACCTAAAAAGGGTGACACTGTTGCTATTGTTGCAAACAGTTCCTTTATTCCTGAAAATAGAGTCGATGATTGTGTTAAAGCCGTGGAAAATCTAGGATTTAAAGCCAAGGTTTTTGAAAATGTAGCTACAAACTGTGGCGGATTCATGGCTGGCAGTCCTGAGCTTAGAGCTAAGCTTTTTAATGAGGCTTTTGCTGATCCAGAAATCAAATGTATCTGGTCAATAAGAGGTGGAGACGGTGGAACACAGATCCTTGACAAAATAGATTGGGATTTGGTAAAGAAAAATCCTAAGCCTTTTATTGGTTATAGCGATGTGACTTGTTTTAACGTGATGCTTAATCAATACTGCAATCAAGTAGCCTTACATGGACCAATGGTATATTCAAATGTGGTCGATGATTTTGATGATGAAACAAGGGAATCATTTTTCCAAGCTTTAAATGCTACTGAATCCTATGAGTTTAAGAATCCTAAGGGTGAAGAAATAAAGGTTTTAAAAGAAGGATGCGCAAGTGGACAGCTTGTGGGCGGAAATCTTTGTCTGATGGCAGCATGCCTAAAAACACCTTATGAAATCGACACTGATGGCAAGATACTTTTTATTGAAGAAGTAGGTGGAGATGTAGGTGGATTCGAGCGTGAGTTTATGAATTTAAAACTTGCTGGAAAGCTTGAAAACATCAAGGCTTTGGTCCTTGGACAATTTACTAGAATAAGCAATGACAAGGCACCAGAATATTCTTGCGTAGATGCCATAGCAGATGATATAAAAGACATGGATATTCCTGTAATATATAACGTGCAATCAGGTCACGGAAACCCTATGATGACCATTCCTTTAGGGGCAAATTGTACAATTGATACAAAAAACAGGAGTATGGTATTTAATATTTAATTAATATTAACAAAAATCTGATTAATGTAAAAAAATAACAAAAAAAATGGTATTTTTGTGTTAAAAAATACCATTTTTTAGTGTATAATAGATAATGTAGTATTATGCATAAATATTTTAACGAAAGGAAGACTGCTTAATGATTAAATATGATTTAGATTCATTCGATAAATTCATGGATGAACTATTTGAAAAATCTAAATACCCTGGCCTTTCGTATACTGTTAGGGGACCAGAGGGAATCATATATCAAAAGTCTTTTGGAAAGAGAAGCATCGAAGAAAACCTAGATGTTGATAACGAAACAATGTTCGGATTAGCATCAATGAGTAAATCTTTTGTCTGCTTTGCACTTAGCATTTTAGCAGCAGAAGGTAAGTTCTCCTTCGATGATCCTGTTACTAAATATTTACCAAATTTCAAAGTACCAGGAATTCCAAAGGATTGTGTAACAGTAAGACATTTGGCAATGCACACATCGGGCATTCCACCAATTCAACCATTGGAATGGTCAATAGCAATGAACAGTGTTAACAGACCTTCACAATGGTACACAGCAATGGTTAATACTTCACCAAACAAAATGGATAAAATCGAGCAAATCATCGATTATATCGCAGCTGGTGATTATGGCCAAGAGGGCTATACAACTTTGGGTAGCCCAGGAGAATACATGAGTTATTCTAACGAAGGATACGCAATACTATGTTACGTATTCGATGAAGCCGCAGGTGTTAAACTTGAAGACTTCCTAATGGAAAGAGTATTCAAACCTTTAGGAATGAACCACACAGTTTTGGATGAGGATTCAAGCGAGGCAAGAAAAATATCTGGCGGAAATCTTACACATCTATTCGAAATGGAAGATGGCAAGCTAATTGAAGATGATGATTGGTCAGTATTGCCACCATTTAGATCATGTGCTTGTATCAAGAGTACATCAAACGATGTGTCAAGATATTATTCAATGATTGCTAACAAGGGAAAATTGGAAGGTAAACAAGTTTTCCCTGAGGAAGTAATAGATTTGATGGTAGGTAGCAGATTCGCATTGGAACAATGGCCTTTATACTGCTACGGATTATCAAAGAGATTCTATGTAGATGCTGAAGGCAAGAGAAGAACAATCACTGACCATTCAGGTGCATTACATGGAGTTTCAACAAGCGGAGGCGCAATTGACGGGGGTTACTCAGCAGTTGCTCTTTGCAATCAAGGTGAGATAGATGCAGACCCATTCATGTGGGCTGGATATAATCTAATCATGGGTTATCCTTACGATAAGGATTTACATTGGGCTAAACCTAATGGAACTGAATTTTCAGAACCTGAAGCTCTTGTCGGAAAGTATATTGTTGAAGAAGGTGAACCACAAATTGTGGAAGTGACTTTGGAAAACGGCAAGTTGAAGGTTGTATATGCAGGTGAAGACGTAATTCTAAAGCATTGCGGCCAAGGAAAATTCGTTGTTTATTCTGCAAAAGAACCAGAAAAACGACTAACAACAGTAGAGTTCTTGATAAGAGATGGTAAAGCTTGGGCTGCAAGATGTGGTACAAGATTCCATTGGAGAATTAAGAATTAGAGGAGAGAACAAATGAAAGAGTATATCATCAAAAGACTTGCTCTAGGTGTGGTACTGGTAGTCGCCGTATCGTTCCTAGTATTCAGCTTGATGTACATGATGCCAGGTGATCCAATTGACATCATGATCTCTGACAGAGTATCAGAGGAAACTAAGGCTGAAATGGCACATAAATATGGATATGACCTTCCATTCTTTACTCAATATTTCAATTGGGTAAAAGGTGTATGCCATCTTGACTTCGGTACATCAGCAAGATACCGTCAGCCAGTTTGGTCTTTACTTGGTGCCAGAATCCCTTACAGCTTAAGGCTATGCAGTTTATCTTTATTGGTAGAAATGCTATTCGCACTGCCGCTAGGATTATTGTGTGCTGTTAAGAAGGACTCATGGATCGATAAGTTCTGTGTAAACGTTTCCTTAGTTTTAACAGCAGTACCAGCATTCTGGTTTGGTACACTACTAATCGTAGTATTCGCAGTAGGTTTAGGATGGCTGCCAATTTCGGGATACCAGACCCCGGCCCATTACATATTGCCGGTGGCAGCAATCGCCTTTACCAGCGTCGGTTCGACTCTGCGTATTACAAAGGCGGAAGTATTGGAAGTATTGCATGAAAAATATGTTACTACAGCCTATGCGAAGGGCTTACCTCGCAAAAGGGTTCTAGTAAAGCACGTGCTTAGAAACTCACTAATCATCGTTGTTACATTAACATTCATGTCAATTCCTTGGATGATTACAGGTGCGGTAATTACTGAAAAGATTTTCGCATTCCCAGGAATGGGTAATTTACTGCTAAACTCAATCGTAGTACAAGATATGCCAGTAGTACAAGCTGTACTATTAATCATCGCTATCTTAACTGTAATCTGTAACTTGGCAAGTGATATCATCACTGCTTTCTTGGATCCAAGAATCAAAGATACAATCAGCGGAGGTGAGAACTAATGTCAAAGAAGAAAGAAAAGGCTAATAAGCCAAAGAAAGTAATCTTGAATCAAAGGTTTGATGACACTTTCCGTCAATGTATTCACAATTCAAACTTTATGATTGGATTCTTCATTATTTTGAGTGTAATTTTAATCGCAGTATTCTCAGGAGTACTAGAACCATATCCTTACGATGAACAAATGGTAGGTCCAAGACTAGAAGGCCCTTCATGGGAACACTGGTTTGGTACAGACAACTATGGTAGAGATGAACTTTCCAGAGTTATTGAAGGTTCAAAGCTAGCTCTATGGGTTGCATTCTTAGGTGCATCAGTAGAATTAGCTCTAGGTATTACTATAGGTCTTGCTATGGGTTACTTCGGCAAGTGGGTTGACAGAACATTCTCATTCTTAACTGACTTGACTTGGTGTATCCCTGGAACTATCCTTGCTTTGGCAGTAGTTACTATCATCGGTAAGGGTTTAACAAACACTATCATCGCAGTATCACTAGTAGCATGGGCTGGCTATGCTAGACCGGTGCGTTCAAAGACAATGTCGCTGAAAAACATGGCATTTATTGAAACAGGTAGAGCGTTTGGTGAAAGTTCAAGAGCAATCATGTTCAAGTACATTTTCCCTAACGTAGTACCATCACTAATCGTAATGGTATCAATGAACTTACCTGGTACAATCATGTCAACAACAACATTGTCATACCTAGGTTTAGGTTCACAACCACCTTCAGCAGACTGGGGTCTTGCACTATCAGATGGTATGAAGTTCATTTCAAGAGCTCCATGGTTAAGTATCTATCCTGGTTTAGCACTAGTTTATACAACACTTGGATTTAACCTTTTAGGTGAAGGCCTAAGAGATATTCTAGATCCACATATGAAATCACAATAGGAGGTAGGTAGAAATGGGAGAAAAACTATTAGAATTAAAAGATTTATCCATTGATTACAAGATCAAAGACGGCTACCTATCTGCAGTTAATAAAGTAAACTTCACAATCGATAGAGGTGAAGTATTTGCAATCGTAGGAGAATCTGGTTGCGGTAAGTCAACACTTGCTCACAGTATCCTAAGATTGTTACCAGGCGGAAATGAAATCGTAACAGGTGAAATTCATTTCAAGGACGAAGATTTAACTTTAGTTGATCAAGAAAGAATGGAACATGTTAGAGGTAAGGAAATCGGTATGATTTTCCAAAATCCTCTAGATTCATTAAACCCAGTATTTAGAGTAGGTGACCAAATCGAAGAAGCTCTGCTTTTAGATGATATGTCTGAAGAAGATGCTTACAAGAGAGTTATCGAATTATTCAAGGATGTAAAGATGCCTGATGCTGAGGAAAGAGCAAAGAGTTTCCCTCACGAATTATCAGGTGGTATGAGACAACGTGTCATGATAGCTATGATGCTTTCAAGAAATCCTGAACTGTTAATTGCTGACGAACCAACTACAGCTTTGGACGTAACAATTGAAGCTCAAATTCTTGAAATCCTAAAGCAAATGAAGAAGGAATTCAATGCAGCTATCATGTTGATCACTCATAACTTTGGTCTTGTAGCAGAAATCGCTGACAAGATTGGAGTAATGTACGCTGGTGAAATGGTTGAGCAAGGGGATGTATTTGAAATATTTGAAAATCCTCAACATCCATATACAAAATTACTAATGAAAGCTTTACCATCAGGAACAAAGAACGATGGCAGACTACAAACTATTGACGGTTCAGTACCTAGAATTACTGAAAAGAAGCCAGAATGTAGATTTGCTAACAGATGTCCTTTGGCTGATGAAAAATGTAGAACTGAAAATCCACCTATGGAATGGATCAGCGACACACATTATTGTAAGTGCTTCCATTTGGGAGAGGAGGAAAAATAATGGCTGAACAAGAAACAATGATTAAACTGGACGGTCTTAAAAAATATTTCGTCGTTAAAAGCGGATTAATCAAGACTAAGAAGCAATACGTTAGAGCCGTTGACGAAATCTCCCTAGAAATTAAAACAGGTGAAGTTGTAGGTTTAGTAGGAGAATCAGGAAGTGGTAAGACTACACTTGCAAGAGTAGTCTTAGGACTTACTAAGATGACAGGCGGAGATGTTTATATCGATGGTGTTGATTTAGCACATGCATCAAGACAAGATATGAAGAAACTTCGTAGAGAAATTGCCGTAGTATTCCAAGATCCTCTTTCAAACTTAAACCCAAGACAAACTGTTGAAAGCTCAATTATGAGACCAATGCTAATTCATGGAGTTCCAAAGGCTGAAGCTAAGCAAAAAGCTAAGGAAGTATTAGATATGGTAAAGATGGACCAAAGATATCTAAATTCTTTCCCACATCAACTTTCCGGTGGACAACTTCAAAGAATTGCCATTGCCAGAGCTCTAGCATTGAATCCAAAGATTATGATTTTGGATGAACCTACTTCAGCTTTGGACGTATCAGTACAAGCTCAAATCTTGAACTTGTTAATTGAATTACAAGAGGACTTACATTTAACTTATTTGGTTATTACCCATGACTTAAATGTAATCAAATATATCAGTGATAAGATTGCTGTAATGTATCTAGGAAGATTAGTAGAATTTGGTACTACAGAAGACATTGCAAAGAATCCGCTACATCCATATACAAGAAGTTTGATGGCTTCAGCTCCTGTATTAGATCCAAGACTTCGTAGAGAAGACAAGGAACTATTAAAGGGAGATCCTGGTAGCTTGATGAAAATCGGTGCTGGATGTAGATTCGCTGATAGATGTCCTTATGCTACTGAAGAATGTAAGAACAGTGAACCAGAAGTTACTTATGTTAATGAGCATCATCAAGTAAACTGTTACCATCCTTTGGGAGAAGTTAAATAGTTTTAAATATCGAAAAAACGATGTTTAAATAAATTAATCAGATCGTAATGAGTATTTTGGGGCATTAACGCCTCGAGGAGGAAATTATGAAAAAGAAAATCTTAATGATCGTTTTATCAGCAGCTATGGTTTTCACTATGGGCTTCGGTTTAACAGCTTGTGGTGGCGGCAGCGATGCTGGTGAAAAAGACACATTAAATATCGTTGATGGTGAATGGTATGGTATCGATACTTTACAATTAGACTCATCAGCTGGATGCCAACAATTAGTTGGTGAATCATTATTCGAAAGAGATCCAGAAACTGGTAACCTATCTGACGGTGTCTGCACAAACTGGAAAGTTTCAGATGACCTTAAGTCAATCACTTTCGACGTTCCTGAAGGAATGTACTATTCAACTGGCGAACAAGTTGAACCAGAAGACGTAGTTGCTTCACTTCAACACGGTTTAGACGTATCACCTTATAAGGATGCTTATGAAAACATTACTGATATGTCAGTAGATGGAAGAACAGTTACTATGCAAATTTCAAGCTATGCTTGCGATATGGAATATAACTTCACTTCAGACTTCATCTGCATCATCGATAAGGATGAATTAGACAGCATGTCAGATGACGAATTACTATGGGGATCACACCCTTATGGTATGTACTACTTAGCTGATCCTGCTGACTATGTATCAGGTTCAGAAATTAAGTTAACAAGAAACGACAAGTTCGTTACTCATGACAAGAACGTTGAAAACACTGGAATGGCTCCTTTCCAATTCTTAGACTTAACATTCAATGTTGAAGAATATACTGCAATCGAGTCATTAAAGGCTGGAGACGTTGACATGATCGGATCAATTTCAGCTGACTCAAGATCACAACTTGAAGGCGATGCTACTATCGTTGTAGAAGAAGGAACTTATCCTGAAACTAACTATGCTGAAGTAAATACTAACTATGGTATTTTCCAAGACAAGAACTTAAGATTAGCATTCTCAAAGCTAATTGACAGAGACGCATTAATCGAATTAACTGATGGATCAGCTTACGCTGTATACACTCCAATTTCAGACTTAATGCAAGATTTCTCACAAGAAGCTAAGGATGACTACATTGCTAACTATGCTAACGACGTAGAAGGCGGCTTAAAGTTATTGGAAGAAGCTGGTTGGACAGAAAAGAACGCTGAAGGATACCTAACTAAGGACGGTAAGGTATTAGAAATCGGATACTACACTTCAGACGCTAACGTATCAAAGATTATCGGTGAAGGATTACAAGCTCAAATGAAGCAATATGGTATCAAGGTTAACTTCGAAGCTATCGACTGGAACTATGTTCACGAAAAGGTTGAAGGCGACAAGTATGATATCGGTAGAGAATGCTTATCATGGGCTGAACCTATCTTGATCTTTAACTGCATGTACTATGACCCAACTGCACCAAGTGCAACTGACGAATACTACGATAAGGTTAAGGAAATCCAAGGTACTCCAGAACCTGAAAAGAGAGTTGAATTAATCACTGCTCTTGAAAAAGAAATCGCTGAAAACGTTGACCTAATTCCTATGTGGGGTGAAAAGGGCTTCTTCGCTCACAACGCTCAACTACAAGGATTCAAGGTTGACAGCCAAGGCGGATATCCATTCCAAGACTTGAAGTGGGTTCCTGCTGAATAATATTAAATTTTAGTTTTTTAGTTTTTTACTAAAAGAGGAAAAGTTAAATAATCATTTAATTTAAAAATCAAAATAACAAAAAACATTTACTCAACGATTTGATTTCAAACCCCCTGAATTTCAGGGGGTTTTTCTTTATTTCTTCACATAAAAATGATATAATTACTCAAAATACGAAGGACATATGGAGTAAAAGATGTTAAAGAAAATCGTTGGAATTTTAATGCTTGTCCTAGCCTTGGGCTTATGCGCATGCGGTGAGGATGAGATAAAAACGAATATTAACGCCATAGATGCTACATGGTCTGGTATAGATGTTTATCAAATAAAGGAAGCGGGCAAGTTGCAAGGCTTAGTTAGTGCACCTCTATTTAACAGGGATCCTAAAACAGGACAAATTGTAGATGGAGTTTGCAAGAAATGGAAAGTGAAAGGAAATACTATTACTTTCAAGCTTCCTAAGGATTTATACTATTCCACAGGCAAGATGGTAAAGGCGAAAGATGTAAAGGCTTCAATCCTACACGGAATGAAGAATTCACCTTATGCTTTTGCATACTCAAGCATTGAAAATATTCAGGTAGATGGACAGAAAATCACCTTAGAACTTTCTTCATATAACTCAGATATTGAATATATTTTCACATCACCTTACATGTGTATCATTTCAAAATCAGAGCTTAACAATATGACTAATGAAGAGCTTTTGTGGTCATGCCATCCTTATGGTATGTATTCTGTGGTAAATTATGAGAAGGGCATTCACGTTAACTTAGAACGCAATCCTAAGTTTAAGGGATTTAATATTGAAGATAGCATTTACACAGATGAAAACATAAAGACTATGGATGTGGTGTTCAATGTCAATGAGGAAGATGGGGTAGAAGAGCTTCAGGATGGTAATATTGATGGTATTACAGCCATTACTAAGGATTCTGCCTTGCTTTTAAAGGACAATGAGGAAATATGCGTAAATCGCTTTAAAACCCCTGAAATCAACTATTTGGAGCTTAATACTAAGGGCAAATTGTCATATAGAAGGCTGAGAAAAGCCATAATCAATATTATTAATCGTGATGAGCTTTGTAAGGATTTATCTGATGAAATCTATCCTGCATATAATATAATTAGTAAAAAGGTGGTAAATCATTCCAATACTTTTCCTAAGGAATATAAAGCGACTTATGCTAACAAAATAAAGCAGGCCAAAAAGGAAATGAAGAAGCTGGGATACAAGAAGAATAAAGAGGGCTTCTATGCTAAGAAGGGTAAGCCAATAGAGTTAAGTCTCCTTGTCTCAGATAGCATGATTTCTACTCAGGTCGGTGCGCTTTTACAAAAGCAAATTGAAGATTTTGGCATAAAGGTAAAGCTTAGCGCCATGGAGTACAAAGCCTTGAAATTAAAGCTTTCTAAGGATAAGTATGACTTGGCTTTGGAGACTTTCTCATGGGAAGAACCGGTGCTAGTTTTTAATAATATATTTGGGGATGACCAATCTCCTGCAATTAGTGGCAAGTACTATGATTTGGTTAAGAAAATGCAGGGCGAGAGGAAGTTCAAAAAGAGAACAAAGAAAGTAAAAATTGTGGAGGAGAATTTAGCGGAAAGCTTTGTAATTGCTCCACTTTATGGCGGATACGGATACGACGTGTTCAGAAAACATTGAGGTGAGAAATGCTAGTTTTAAAAAATGGACGTATTGTAGATCCAAGTCAACAATTGGACAAGGTCACAAATTTATACATTGAGAATGGTAAGATTGCCCATATCGGTGATGATTTTGAGCTGGATGATGATGCTAAAATCGTTGATGTTTCAGGCAAAATCGTCAGTCCTGGATTCATTGATATTCATATGCATGAGGACTATATCAACGATGAGGGAAAGCTTCAAGATAGCATTTCAATGTCGGCTTTAAAAATGGGCGTGACTTTGGATGTGGGCGGAAACTGCGGTGACAATAACACTGATCCTTTGGTGCTATTTGATATAGCAGATAAAGGTGTTCCAACTAATATAGCTTTGTTCGTAGGACATACAACTTTGCGTTCTTCTTTTGGTAAAGCTGATAAGTATAAGGCTATTGACGCTGAGAAGATTAAAAAGATTACTGAAAAGGCTGACGAATACCTTCAAAAGGGCTGCATAGGCGTATCTTTTGGGGTAAAGTATGTACCTGGAACAACTTGGGAAGAGATTCTTCCTCTGATAAAGCTATGCCACAAATATAACAAGCTGGTTTCATCCCACGTTAGACAGGATGTAGACGGCGTATTTGATTCCTGCGCAGAACTTGCAAAGATGGGAAAAGAAGGCGATGTAAAGGTTCAATTCTCACATATTGGAAGTATGGGCGGATATGGACAAATGGAAGAGCTTTTAAAGCAAATTGAAGGCTATAGGACTGAAGGTATCGACATGATGTGCGATTGCTATCCTTATACAGCTTTTTCCACAGGAATAGGTGAAACAACTTATGATGATGGCTTTTTGGACAGATACCAAGCTGATTATGACAGCGTTATGATTGCTAGTGGCCCATACGCTGGAACAAGATGTGATAAAGAATTATTTGAAAAGATTCGTAAGGAAGAACCTCACACAATGACTGTTGGTTACTTTATGAAGGCTGAAGATATAGAAATGGCACTAAAATCCGATCTTGTTATGATAGGAAGCGACGGTACTAGAGGCAGAGATGGCAAAGGACATCCTAGAGCTTCTGGTTCTTTTGCAAGATTCATAGAAGAGTACATCAATACTGGTAAAATTCCTCTAATGGATGGTATTGCAAAGATGAGTACTATGGCTGCTGAGCGCTTGGGCTTGGATAGCAAGGGTAGTTTGAAAGTGGGCAAGGATGGAGACGTAACTGTCTTTGACCTTGAAAACACTAAAGATAATGCGGATTACCATAATTCTTTATTGGCTCCTAGTGGCATTGAATATGTAATAATAAATGGTGAGATTGCATTGGAGCACGGGGAAGTGGTAAATGCTCATTTGGGCAGAAGCGTTAGAAAATTTTAGAGAGATTCAATAAAAAATTGAAGCGAAATGCTTCAATTTTTTTATTCTTCATCCTTGTCTTCTATTGCTTCGAAGTGACCATCTGTGTATACCAAGTTTTCGTTCTTATTATTTTCAGCCTCTTCATAAGCTTTTTCTCTTTTTTCCATATCTCGTCTAGGTTTTATGAAAAGATATGCTGAAAAAGCTATCAACAGTATTAATACAATATATCTCATTACTAACACCTCATTATATTTTATCTATTAGTTCCATTGCTCCCAAAACTTCCATTGCAATTCCAGTTTTCATACTTTCTTCCACAGGGTTCATATGTTCATTGTGAAGTGAGAAGTTCTTAGCTGGATCATCATGGCCTACGCCAAGTTCGAAATACAGTGAAGGAACTTCTTGAGCAAAGTATGCGAAATCATCTGCGCCAAAGGATGGAAGTCTAACAAGTCTAAACATATCCTTGCCAAAGCTTTCGATTGCTACATTTTCCATAATGGATAATATCTTATCATCATTGATTAGAGCAGGGTAGCTGTCTATAAGTTGTATCTTGGCTTCACATGAATATGCTTTTGCCGTATTGCTTACAACTCTTTCAACATTTTCCTTAATTTGATTTCTAACTTCATTGGATAAAGCTCTAATTATTCCTTCCATGTGAACCTTAGATGGGATAATGTTTGTAGCTTCTCCGCCGTTGATTTTTCCTATGGTAACAACGCCACCTTCAGCTGGGTCTATGTTTCTGGAAACCACTGATTGCAAAGCGTTGATAATAGCTGCACTGGCTAGTATAGGGTCGTAGCCTTTATCAGGATGTGCACCATGACATGAGACACCTTCAACATCTAATATGATCTCACAGCTAGCTGCATTCATAGGACCGTTTATCATTTTGATTGTTCCTGATGGAAGGAAAGGTTCAATATGAATACCGATTGCTGCATCAACAGTTGGGCGCTCAAGGCAACCTTCCTTTATCATTCTTTCGGCTCCACCAATTGTCTCTTCGGAAGGTTGGAATAGAAGTTTTACATTGCCTTTAAGCTGATTTTCCATTTGTTTCAAAACAATTGCAGTGCCAAGTAGCATACCTGTATGGATGTCATGTCCGCAAGCGTGCATTCTTCCCTCTGCAAGGGAAGCAAATTCCAAGCCTGTTTCTTCTTTAATAGGAAGAGCGTCTATGTCTGCTCTAATAGCGATGGTCTTGCTTTTGCCAGTACGCGCATTACCGTAAATGGTTGCAACAACACCGTTTCCAGCGATTTTTTGACTTATTATTTCATGTTTTGCAAGAGTTTGCATAATTATTTCGCAAGTTTTATACTCTTCTTCACCCAGTTCAGGATGCATGTGCAAATTTCTTCTAATAGCCACAACCTCGTCATAGATATTATCGATTTTCTCTTTTACTAAGCTAATATTTTTTTTGTCCATAAAAGCCTCCTGATGTTTAATATATTTTACAATGAAATAGGGAAGTTTTCAATATTTTATGGTATAATATAAGCTATGGAAAAAGAATTTAAAACAACTAAATATACGGCAGTATTTTTCGTACTATTATCAGCTATTTTTTACAGTATTGCAGGTGTACTGGTAAAGCAGGTAACTTGGTCAGCATTGACCTTAAACGGCGTAAGATCAGTATTTGCAGTGATAGTAATGCTTATATTTGCCAAGCTGTCAGGGGATAAGCTAAAAATTAACAAACCAATTATAATCGGTGCCTTGGCAAACTTTGCAACTAACATTACTTTCGTTTCATCTACTCAGCTTACTACTGCAGCTAATGCGGTGGTATTGCAATTCACTATGCCAATATTTGTAATCGTTCTAAATATTATACTTTTCAAGGTTAAACCTTTGAAGATAGAACTAATTACCTGCCTAATTGTTTTTGGAGGAATATTGTGTTTCTTTGTAGATGGACTTTCTACAGGTGGAATGCTTGGAAACTTCATCGCCGTTATTTCTGGAGTGACTTATGCTGTGGTATTTTTGCAAAATGAGTTTGATGGAGGAGACTTTGTCAGTGCCAATATATACGGTCACTTTATCAGTATAATAGTGGGTTTGCCTTTCCTTGCAACAGAAAGTGATTTTGGATTTACAAACTTTGGACTTGTTGCCATATTAGGTATTTTCCAATTGGGACTTGCTACAGTATTCCTAAGCATTGGTTTAAAGTATGTAAAAGCCGTTACTGCAGCCATTGCAAGTACTTTGGAACCGATTTTAAATCCAGTATGGGTTGCCATATTCTATCCAGAACCATTGGGAATATTCGCTATTATCGGTGCCATAATAGTAATCGGTGGAGTAGGTATATACAATATTGTCATTGCAATTAAGAAAGAGTGACGAATTAAAGGAGAAGACTTATGTTTTACAAGACTTTTTTAGGAAACAAGGTTTCACAAATGGGTATGGGCCTTATGAGACTGCCTGTAATCGATGATGATAACAATAAAATAGATGTAAAAGCAGCTAAGGAAATGGTTGATTACGCCTATGCTAATGGAATCAATTATTTTGATACAGCTTGGGGTTATCATGGGGGCAACTCACAAAAATTTATAGGTGAGGCTCTTAAGGAATATCCTAGAGAAAGCTTTTACCTTACAAATAAATTCCCAGGCTATGATTTGGACAACATGCCTTATGCAGAAGAAATATTTGAAAAGCAATTGGAATATTGCCAAGTGGATTATTTCGATTATTACTTGATTCACAATGTATGTGAAATGAATATGGAAGCATATTTGGATCCAAAATTCGGCATTAAGGAATACTATAAAAAGCAGGTAGAAAACGGAAGAATCAAGCATCTTGGCTTTTCATTACACGGAAAGATTGATGTTTTCAATCAATTTATGGAAGGCTATGGAGATATTATGGAATTCTGCCAGCTTCAACTGAATTATTTGGATTGGGAATTCCAAGAAGTAAATAAGACTTATGAAAAGTGTAAGGAACTGGGCATTGAAGTTGTAGCAATGGAAATTGTTCGTGGCGGTTCACTTTGCACTTTAGATGATAAGTATATGGAGCAATTATCAAAGTTTAGAAAGGATGAAACAGCCGTTACTTGGGCATATAGATTCCTTCAAAGCTTGGATAATGTTAAGGTTAATCTTTCAGGGGTTTCTTCTTTGGAACAGCTTAAAGAAAATATCAAAGCTTTCTCAGAGGGTGAAGCTGCAAATCAAGAAGAATTTGATGCTTTAGTTGGAATTGCGAAAGATATGTTTGAACCGGGAAGAGTAAAGTGCACAAAGTGCAAATACTGTATTCCAAAGTGTCCAATGGGTCTTGATATTCCATTCTTACTTGATTTATATAATGAGCATAAGTTCTCAGTTGGAGGATTTATTGCTCCTATGGCTTTGGAATCATTGGACGAAAACAAACAACCAAAGGATTGTATCGCTTGTGGCGCATGTAGACAGGTTTGCCCACAAGGCCTTAAGATTCCAGAATATTTGGAAGACTTCGATCATATTTTAGAGATATATGATCAAGAATAAGAGATTTAGTTTTACAAAAGGGATATTTTTAGGAGAGGAAAGCATTTATGGATACTATTAAGAATTTTTTAGACAATCTCATAGTAAATATTACTGCTTTGGCGGATGCGGATACTGGTGGCAATTTCTATACAGCCGTTTGTAGATTCGCATTTATCATTATCGGATTCTATTTGGTAATAAGAACTATAAGGTCCTTATTGCTTACAAAGAATCCTGCCGAGGTATGGGCATATGTTCAAATCGATGGAGCTATGAGCATTCCTATTACACACTGGGAGAATGTTATCGGCCGTTCTAGAACCTCAGATATTAGAATCAGAGATAGCTTTGTTTCCAAGAATCACGGAACTATCAGCAGAGATTCCAGAGGTGTTTGGACATACAAGGATATTGAAAGCTTAAACGGCAGTTTGGTCAATGGTAGACCGGTCAAAAACAAGGTTAAAATTAAACCGGGCGATGTAATTACTATTGGGGATACAGAAATCACTTTCATTCCTATTAGTTTGGAAGAGCAGAAGAACAATCAAGAGATGAGAGAAAAGGATTCAAAGGGACTTTCACCATGGAATTCCTTCATCGCATTGACTTTGTTCCAAATTTTATTGGATTTCCAATTGATTTTAAATGTGGAAATGCCTTGGACAGCTTACATTGCCATATTTGGAATTACAATATTAATGTGGGCATATTTCATATTGATTCACACTTTCCAAGAACGTGGTTTTGAGCTGGAAATACTGGCCTTTTTCCTATGTACCATCAGTTTGGCAAATACAATTTCTGCTAACCCAGATGGAGCTTTAAAACAGTTTATTGCTATGTGCTTAGGAGTTGCCCTAATGGTCTTCCTTTGCATTTTCCTAAAGAATTTGGAACTTGTTAAAAGAAGCCGTAACATACTTATGGTCATAGCTGCAGGATTACTTTTAGTAAACTTGCTATTTGGTTCTATTTTCTACGGAGCTCAAAACTGGATAAGCATTGGTGGAATAACTTTCCAACCTTCAGAGTTGGTAAAGATAGTGTTTATTATCGTGGGCGCAGGATCCTTGGAGGAACTGTATACGAAGAAGAGCATCAGGATGTTCCTACTATTCTCAGGCTTCTGTTTGGTAGCTTTAGCCTTAATGGGTGACTTCGGAACAGCTTTAGTATTCTATGCTTGCTTCGTTGTAATACTATGGTTGCGTTCAGGTGACTTCTCCAGACTATTATTGATACTTGGAGTATCAGTGGGCGGTGGATTGCTATTGCTAAGATTCAAGGCTCACATAGCTCAAAGATTTTCAATTTGGGGACATGTTTGGGATGATGCCAATGGCCTTGGATATCAACAAACAAGAACAATGACTGCAACTGCAAGTGGCGGATTATTTGGTGAAGGACCTGGAGAAGGTTGGTTCTCCAATGTTTTTGCTGCAGATACTGACCTAGTATTTGGTGTAGTAGCGCAGGAGTGGGGTTTAATTATTGCACTTCTATGCGTATTTATAATCGTTTCATATGCTATTTTCTCAGTAATATCAATTATGGCGGGAAGATCGGCATACTATACAATTGCTGCTTGTGCGGCAACAACTATGTTGGTTTGTCAAACAATATTAAATGTATTTGGATCAATAGATTTATTGCCTTTGACAGGCGTTACATTCCCATTGCTTTCAACAGGCGGAACATCAATGATTGCAGCCTGGGGCTTGCTGGCCTTCTTGAAGACGGCCGACACCCGTGAAGGAACCAAGTTTACTGCTGAGATGAAGCAGATTTCTGATTTGGAAATGGAAGTGGAAGCGGAAGAGGACAGGGAAGATGAACTCCTTGAAGAGATTGAAGCAGGAGGTGAGTTCTAATGAAGAAAATGGAAAGTAGAGCTCTACTATGCTTGTTTATGACAGTAGTATTGGTTGCAGGTTTGATATTCTTTACATTTAGGCTTTATGCCAATGGGGCAGACTGGGCAACCTTCTATGTAAATGAAGACATATACTATAACGGCCAGCTGAACGTTGGAACTATTATGGATAAGAACGGAGAAATCCTAGCCAAGAATAGTAATAAGGGGGTTGAGTACAACACTAATCCTACAGCGAGAATTGCAACAGTTCATGCCGTTGGAGATTGTGCTGGTAATGTTGGTACTGGTGCTCAATATGCTTTTAGAAGCGATTTAGTAGGATACAGTTTCCTTAGTGGAACATATTCCATGAGTGAGACAGGTAGAGAATTATACCTGACAATTGATAGCAGGGTTTGTCGAAACGCATATAATGCTATGGCAAATTTCGATGGAACTGTAGGCGTATACAACTATAAGACAGGGGAAATCGTATGTGAGGTAAGCAAGCCATCCTATGACCCTGCAAATCCACCAGAAGCTGGTACTGAAGAAAGCGGTATATATTTAAACAAGTTGCTTTCTGCTACAATTACTCCTGGTTCAACATTTAAGCTGGTAACAACAGCTGCAGCATTGGACACTTACAAAGATTATGATAATTGGTCCTATTATTGCAGTGGTGTATCATATATAAACGGTGAAAGGGTTAAGTGTACTCAAGCTCATGGTTATGTTGATAAGTATAGTGCTTTAGCAAAATCCTGTAACTGCGCATATGCTGATTTAACTTTAAAAATCGGAGCAGATAATTTAGAAAAATATATTAAAAAGACAAATATGACATATTCCTATGATTTGAACGGAATAAGAACTTTGGCAGGTAATTTCAACATTCCTAGGGATAATGATTTGAACCTAGCATGGTCAGGAATAGGTCAATTTGAGGATCAGGTTAATCCTTGCGCTATGATGGTTTATGTTGGAGCGATAGCCAACGGCGGTAAAGCTGCAAATCCGTATGTTATTGATAAGCTTGTTGCTGAAGGTGCTTTTAAAGTAAAAGAAGGGGAAACAACATATACTGATCAATTGCTAGACAAGGATACAGCAAACGAGCTGAAGAAGATGATGCTTAATAACGTGGAAACTAATTACGGAACATATAATTATCCAGGACTTAAGATCGGTGCAAAGAGTGGTACTGCAGAACGAGGCGATGGATATAACAACACATGGTTCGTAGGTTTCTTAGATGATGAAGAGCATCCTTACGCTTTTGTCGTTTGTATTGAAAAGGGTGAATGGGGAAGTACAACTGCTGGACCTATTGCAAACAGTGTGCTTCAGAGTGTTATAGCATTGGATGATGCTAATTAGAGAGGTAATATAATGGAAAAAATATTTGTAAAAGAATTAGAAATTAGCCCTGAAAAGATTGACTTGTTTTTCATGGTTAAAAGCATAAGCATTAAAATCGGTTCCAATGGTAAAAGCTATTTGGACTTAACTTTAGGTGATAAAACCGGTGATGTGAGCAGTAAAAAATGGAATATTACTCCTGATGAAACTCCACGCATTGAGGAGATTAAAGAGGGAGATATTGTCAAAGTTCGTGCTCAGGTTAAGGAGTGGAATGGCAACAAACAGCTTGATATTTCAATAATTAGAAAAGCTGTGGAAGGAGATGAAATCGATCTTAGCGATTACATTAAAAAGGCTCCAGAAGAATCTAAGGATATGTTCGATTATCTTTATGAAACTGCTGAAGCTTTCCAAGATGAAGAGCTTAAAAAGCTTTGCCACAGAATTTTGGATGATAACAAGGAACAATTGATGTATTGGCCAGCAGCATCGAAGAATCATCATGCTATTTACGGAGGCCTTTTATACCATACAAAGCGCATGCTTGAAAGTGCTGATGCTTTATGTAAAGTCTATGGAAGAATTATCAATGAGGACTTATTAAAAGCAGGCGTAATTTTACATGACATTGAAAAGCTTAGAGAAATCAAGTCTGATCTTAATGGAATCTCAGATGGATATTACTTTGAAGGTCAATTGCTTGGACATATAGTTCAAGGAATCAAATCAATAGAAAAATACTGTGAGGAACTGGGCGTATCCTATGAAAAGCGCATAATGTTAGAGCACATGATCTTAGCTCACCATTATGAGCCAGAATTTGGTAGTCCTAAAAAGCCACTATTCCCAGAGGCTGAGCTTTTACATTATTTAGATATTATTGATGCTAGAATGTACGATTTCGAAGATGCTTTAATGGGAGTGGGTAAGGAAGAGTTTTCTGACAGAGTATTCACTCTGGACAACAGAAAGTTATACAAGGCATCAGATAGTAAAATTGATTAATGGAAATAAAAAACGGTACTTTAGTGGAGCTGATTTTTCATAATGAAGAAAACAGCTATACAATAGGAATATTTGAAACCGCTGAAGAATACTTCACTGTAGTAGGAAATCTTCCCAACGCTCGCCAAGGCATGTCCTATGAGCTTGAGGGAGATTTTTACCATCACCCAAAATACGGTGAACAGTTCAAATTTGAAAAAGCAAGTCCTGTAATGCCCAAAGATGTTGAAGGTATCAGGAGTTTCCTTGCATCAGGTTTAATATCAGGGGTGGGAGATAAAACTGCCATGGCTATAACTAAAGCTTTTGGCGAAGACTCCCTGGATGTTATATTAAATCACAAGGAGAGGCTTTTAGAGCTGGAGGGTATAGGCCTTAAAACCATGGAGAAGATTCATGAGTCATATAAAGCTCACAAAGAATATGGGGATATTGCCTTGTATTTTTTGAACTTTGATATTTCCAGCGCTGAAGCTTACAGGCTTTACAAGGTCTATGGCAGTGAAACCATAAATATTGTGGAAGAGAATCCATACATCATCATTGAAGATGTACCGGGAATAGGTTTTGTAAAAGCGGACAGAATAGCTCAAAAGTTAGGTTTGGACAGAGAAAGCGATGAAAGAATCTCAAGCGGAATAATCTATACCCTTTACTATTATGCTGACGAGGGAAATTGCTACTTGCCTTTTGCTGAGCTTTGTGAAAACGTGGCAAATCTATTGGAACTTAGCAGAGAACGGGTTGCTGAGAATATTCACGGATTAGCTTTTGAAGGAAAACTGAGAATAGATAAGATTGATGGGGTAGATGCTGTATATCTGTTCCCACTATTCCAAGGGGAGCAAAGAATAGCCATGAACCTAAAATGCCTATCTGAGAGCGATAATCACAGGATGGCTTTTGATGTTGATGGAGTAATAGCACTTTGCGAAAGTGAGTCAAATATTCAGCTTTCTGATGTGCAAAAGAATGCTGTCAAAAATGCTTTGCTAGGGAATGTATCTGTTATCACAGGTGGCCCTGGTACTGGTAAGACAACAATAATTAATTTCATAATTAAGATTTTAGAACGCCAAGGAATGAAAGTGGCAGTGGCAGCACCCACTGGAAGAGCAGCCAAAAGAATAGCAGAAACCAGCGATCACTATGCTTCCACTATTCACAGATTGCTGGAATACTATTACGATGAAGAAATTGATTCCATGATTTTTGCGAAGAACAGTGAAAATCAATTGGATTATGATGCTGTTATAGTTGATGAGGCATCAATGATAGACTGCTTTTTAATGGATGGACTGTTAAGTGCAATTAAACCGGGAACTAAGTTCATTATGGTGGGAGATGTTAACCAACTTCCATCGGTAGGCCCAGGTAGCGTATTAAAAGACATTATCGATAGCGAATATGTTTACATTAACAAGCTGGATGAAATATACAGGCAGGCTAAGGAAAGCTTGATTATTGTCAATGCAAGCAGAATCAACAAAGGGGAAGAGCCTTTCTATAACGAGAGGGATAAGGACTTTTTCATTGTGCGAGAAAATCGCGAAAATGAAATATTAAATAAGATTCTTACCTTGGTATCAAAGGGCTTGAAGGATAAATATGAGAAAGATCCACTTCAGGATATGCAGATTATTACACCGGTTAAGAGGGGAACTTTAGGTACATATAATCTGAATGTCTCTCTACAGGAAAAGCTAAATCCACCAGCTGAGGATAAGAAGGAATACAAGTTTGGAGATAGAATTTACCGTGTTGGGGACAAGGTAATGCAAACTACAAACGACTATTCTTTGGGCTGGAGAGATTTAAGGAGCTTTGAAGAGGGCGAAGGCATATTCAATGGAGATATAGGTTTCATTAGTGATATAGATTTAGAGGATAAGACCATTGAAGTGGTTTTCGACGATAAGCTAGCCATTTATGATAATAGCAATCTTAAGAATCTGGAGCTGGCTTATGCCATCACAGTTCACAAGAGTCAGGGAAGCGAGTTCCCTGTGGTAATTATGCCTATTAGCTATTTTCCACCTATTTTAGCTAACAGAAACCTTATATACACTGCAATCACACGAGCAAAGGAATTGCTTGTACTTGTAGGCACTGATGATAAGGTAAAAGCCATGGTGGATAACAATAGGATAAAAACTAGGTATTCGGGATTAAAGTATAGACTTGTTAGATTTTTTGAAGAGGATTATTGATACAATATTAGATAGCATATATCCTCCCAAGCTATATTGTTCGGTTTGCGGAAATTTAATAGATAAGACCAGGGTTTACGGTCTCTGTGACCACTGTATGAATAGTTTTAGGTGGTCTACGGGAAAGACATGCGCCAAATGTGGAAGACCTCTTGGAGACAATTGGCAGGGAAAGTATTGTCTTCTCTGTCAGGAGAAAATGCCTGAGTTTAATAAGGGCTTGTGCGTCTGCCAATATGGTCTATATGAGAAAAAACTGGTTTTCGCTTTAAAATACAATGAAAAGAAACATATAGCAAAGGATATGGGGAGAATGATGGCTGATAAATTAGCCATAAGTCCATTGGAATTTCAAGTGATTGTTCCTGTCCCAGTAAGCAGGGGAAAGCTTAAAAGCAGGGGATACAATCAGTCCTATTTGATGGGCAAAACATTGTCGAAATATGTAGAAAAGCCTTGTCTGGAAGCCATGGAAAGAATTAGAGAAACTCAGGCTCAGAAAAACATTAGTGCTAGAGACAGAGCGGATAATCTTAAAGGAGCTTTTGCGGTAAAAGCTACATATTTGGAATATATCAAAGATAAAGACATATTACTTATAGATGATATTTATACCACAGGAGCCACAGCAAACGAATGTGCCAAATGCTTAATGGAAGCTGGCGCTAGAAAGGTGAATTTCCTTTCTTTTGCTGCTGGTGCAAACAGGTATAAAGATGTTGAAGAATAAAAGTGCATAGTAGTTATTCAGGTCTGTGATTGAAAGGCCAAGCCAGGCACGGGCAAAGGGTCCCACGTAAGCTACAAGCATAGGGCGGTAGTGATCATGGCGTGCTTTAGAAGTAAGTCCTCGGGAAAATCCCGGTCAAGGCAGGTGTGGGGGCAAAGATCAGGTCAGCTGGATAACTATTATGCACTTTTTCTTGTATTTTTAGCCATTTTTTAGTATAATAACTATGTATAAGGAGAATTATGGCTTATGACAGAAGTTGTACAAAATCTAATAAATAGCTTCGGCATTTTGGACGCTATAGATATAGCTGTTGTGGCTTTTCTAGTATATAAAGCGCTTAACTTTATTAGGAATTCTAGAACAGAACAATTGATCAAGGGAATACTAGCCCTTGTAGTTTTGTTTTTCATTTCCAGCATTTTGGGATTGCAGACTTTGACTTGGGCGCTTAAGAGCATATTTACTATCGGATTCTTTGCTTTGGTAGTAGTTTTCCAACCTGAGCTTCGTAGAGCTTTGGAAAGAGTTGGTCAAAGCAAGTTCTTAAACGGCAATTTTAAAAACAATACACCAAAGGATAATTCCAGAATAGTAGTAGATGAAATTGGAAATGCTGTTATGGATATGTCTGAAACAAAGACAGGAGCTCTAATCATATTGGAAAGAGAAACTGTTTTGGGAGATATTATGGAGAGTGGAACTAGTGTAGATGCTAGAATCACAGCACAAATGTTGGAAAACATCTTCTATGAAGGAGCACCCCTACATGATGGTGCAGTAATCATTCGTGGAGACAGAATCGCAAGTGCGGCCTGCGTACTTCCTTTGACAGATGATAAGGACTTGAACAAAGCCTTGGGAACTCGTCACAGGGCAGGTATAGGCATAACTGAGAATTCAGATGCTTTGGCAATCATTATATCTGAAGAAACAGGCTATATTTCTCTTGCACAAGGCGGAGTATTGGAAAGACCTGTTGATATGAAACGTGTTAACCAGGTTTTAAATGAATACTATGCTTTGGGTAATAGTGAGCCTTCTACTCAACTTTTCAAGAAGATAGGAGGTAAGAAACATGCTAAATAACAAAAAGTTTAGAATATTCCTATCAATTGTAATTGCAATAGCTTTGTGGGTTTATGTAGTAGGAACAATGGATCCTAGCAACGAAAAAACTTATGCTAGCATTCCAATTGAAGTAGTTGGAGAAGAAAAGCTGGATGAAATTGGACTTGCAATTTCAAATGTAAATCTTAATACCATTGATATTGAGGTGGAAGCGAGAAACTCAATTATTTCTAATTTAGATGATAAGGATTTTACAGCTGTAATCGATGTATCTCAAGCCCATAAAGGAGTCAATGAAGTCAAAATCAAGGTTAAAGCTCCTGATGGTGTAAGCCTTAAAAACCAAAGCTCAGCGACTTGCAAAGTTACAGTAGAAACACAAATTAAAGATGCTAAGAAGATAGAGCTTAGCATTCCTGAGGATTTGTCAGACGATCAAGAAATTGAGCTAGTTTCAAAGGAATTGGATTCGGTTTATGTAACAGGTTCCGTTTCAAAGATGGAAGAAATAGATCACATTGCAGCAATAATTGATATGGACAATTTACAGGAAGGTGAAAACAAGCTTGTGGCAATACTTAAGCCTGTAGATAGAAATTCCTATGAATTGGATAGATTGGTATTGGACAACACTAAGATATCTTTAAATGTAAATCTATATCAAGTTAAACAGGTGAAGCTTGACTTTGAATCAATAGGTCAAGGCAAGGGAAGGGATGGCTTAATTAGAAGTGTAACCGTGCCAAAGTCAATTCTGGTAATGGGCCTATCCAAGGATTTAGAGGGAATTGATTCGGTAAAAGCAGAATCCCTTACAATAAGCGATATTAAGTCAGACAAAGATATTGAATTAAAGCTAGATTTACCAGAAGGTGTAAAGCTTTCTAAGAAACAAGAAAAAGTAGTAGCTAAAGTAATTGTGAAATAGCGAGGAAAAATATATGGGAAAAATTTTTGGTACAGACGGAGCTAGAGGCGTTGCAGGTAAGGAGATTACTCCAGAGCTAGCCTTTTGGATTGGTAAAGCATCAGCAACAGTTCTTAGCAAAGACAATGAAAAGCCTGTATTTGTAATAGGAAAAGATACTAGAATTTCAGGTGATATGCTTGAAAATGCTTTGATTGCAGGTCTTACTTCCATGGGGGCAGACGTAATTAGAGCAGGCGTTATTCCAACACCAGCTGTAGCATATTTGGTGCTTAGATATGAGGCTGATGCAGGTGTTGTAATTTCAGCATCTCATAACTCTTATGAGTTTAACGGAATTAAGCTTTTCAACAATGAAGGCTTCAAATTAGACGACTCCATCCAAGACGAGATTGAGGACATCATCATTAACAAAACTGAGAGCGAATTAGCATGTAACGAAAACATTGGCCGTGTATTTGATAAGATCAACGAAGGCCATGATCTATATATCGACTTTTTGCTTTCAACTATAGATGTAAAGCTTGAAGGCATTAAGGTAGTATTGGACTGCGCCAACGGTGCCGCTTATTCAGTAGCTCCAAAGGTTTATGAAAGACTTGGAGCAGAAGTTATCACTATTGGAAATGAGCCAAACGGCATTAATATTAACGATAATTGTGGTTCCACAAAGACTGCACAGCTTTGCAAGAAGGTTGTAGAAGTAAAAGCAGATGTGGGCCTAGCTTATGATGGCGATGCTGACAGACTTATGGTAGTGGATGAACTTGGAAACGAGGTAAACGGCGACATTACTTTAGGTATTTGTGCAGAAGTGCTTAAAAACAGAGGCGAGCTATATGACAATAGAGTAACTGCTACTGTAATGAGCAATATTGGCTTCCATAAGTTCATTAAGGAAATTAATGCAAAGGTTGATATTACAAATGTTGGAGATAGATATGTAATCGAATCCATGTTAAGAACAGGCTGTGTTCTAGGTGGAGAACAATCAGGTCATATTATCTTCTTAAACTATACAACTACAGGTGATGGAACATTATCATCACTTCAATTTGTAAAAGCCTTGATTCATTCAGGCAAAAAGGTTTCAGAACTAGCATCAAGAATTGAGATGTATCCTCAAGTTTTGGAAAATGCTAAGGTTAAAAATGAACACAAACACGATTATACAGAGGATGTAGAAGTCCAAGTAATGATAAATGAGGTTGAAAGAGAAATGGAAGGTCAAGGTAGAGTATTGATTAGACCATCAGGTACTGAGCCTCTAGTTCGTGTAATGATTGAAGGACAAGATATTGAACAAATCACTGCTTATGCAAAGAACATTGCAAGCTTATTGGAGAGAAAGTTCGGCTAGGAGGTAAATTATGTGTGGTATTGTAGGCTATATTGGTAAAAACAATGCAAAAGACGTAATTATTGAGGGCTTAAAAAAATTAGAATACAGGGGTTATGATTCTGCCGGCATAGCAATTAACCAAGGCGGAAAGCTTAAAATCAAAAAGCATGTAGGCGGAATTCAAAATCTTGAAAACTTAATTAAAAAAGAGGACATGGAAAGCCATCTAGGAATTGGACATACTAGATGGGCCACTCATGGAGCTCCATCTGATTTAAATGCTCATCCTCACGTAAGCATGGATGGCAATATTGCCGTAGTTCATAACGGAATAATTGAAAACTATGTAGAGCTTAAGGAAATGCTTAAGAAAGAGTATTCCTGCGAGTTTTATTCAGATACAGATACTGAAGTAATTGCAAAGCTTATAGGCGTTCTATATGAAGGCGATTTGGTTGATGCCGTATATAAAGCGGTTGATATGATGAGAGGTGCCTATGCTATTGGTGCCATTTCAGCATCAGAGGATGACAAGCTAGTTGCAGTTAGAAAGGATGCGCCTTTAATCGCAGGTATAGGCGATGGTGAAAACTACATAGCATCAGATATCCCAGCTCTATTAAAGTTTGTAAAAGAGATTTATTTAATTGAAAACAATGAAACTTTAGTAGTAACAGCTGATAAGGTTTCAATCTTTGATGAAAATAGAAATCCTGTGGAAAGAGAAGTATTCCACGTAACATGGGATGCGGATGCAGCTGAAAAGGGTGGATATGATCATTTCATGCTAAAGGAAATCCACGAACAACCTAAGGCTTTAGAAGATACTTTGAGCCGTAGATTGGGTGAGGATGGCTTGATTAATCTTGATGGTATATCCATGACAAAGGATGAAATAGAGAATTTTAGCAAGATTTATATCGTAGCATGCGGAACAGCATATCATGCAGGCCTTGTTGGAAAGACTTTAATTGAAAAATATGTAAAAGTTCCTGTAGAAATAGATGTTGCATCTGAGTTTAGATATAGAGATCCTTTTGTTGACGATAAAACTTTATTTATAGCCATAAGCCAATCAGGTGAAACACTGGATACATTGGAAGCCTTGAGAGTGGCTAAACGCAAGGGCGCTAGGGTTTTATCCATAGTAAATGTTGTAGGATCAACTGTTGCTCGTGAATCCGATGACGTGTTCTACACTTGGGCTGGTCCTGAAATTGCAGTTGCCAGCACAAAGGCTTACACAACTCAATTAATGTGCCTATATTTGTTATCTTTACATATGGGACTTACAAAAGGCACTTTAGAAAGAGCAAAATATGATGCTGTTATTGAAGAGTTAAAGGCAGTATCAGATAAAATTAGATTAATCTTAAAGGATTCAGCTAAAATAGAAAAGCTTACAAAGAAGCTTTACAATCGTGACAATATATTCTTCATAGGCAGAGGCCTAGATTCAGCTGTAGCTTATGAAGGTTCACTAAAATTGAAAGAGATTTCATATATTAATTCTTTTGCTATTGCAGCAGGAGAGCTTAAGCATGGAACTATAGCTTTAATGGCACCTGGAACTTTGGTAATCTCATTGGCAACTCAAGACAAGCTTTTTGAAAAGATGAGATCCAATATGCAAGAAGTTATTGCCAGAGATGCTGACATTGTTTCCATTGCAAAAGAAGGTAATGAATCCATCGAGGAACAATCGGAAGCAGTAATTTACATTCCAGAATGTGCAGATGAAATCACTCCGCTTCTTAGCATTGTTCCATTGCAACTATTTGCATATTATGTTGCAAAGAGAAGAAATTGTTCAATAGATAAGCCAAAGAATTTGGCAAAGAGTGTTACTGTAGAATAGAGAGAGATTATGACTTACGAAGATATTAAAAAACAATCTTATGAAGCATGCCGAGAACTCGTTGAAATTGCTCGTTTAAAAGCGGGAAATGTTCTTGTGGTTGGTTGTTCCAGCTCAGAGATTATGGGCGATAGAATTGGCAAAAATTCCAATTTGGATGCGGCAAAAGCTGTGTATGAAGGTATAATGGAAGCTTTGAAAGGCACAGGAGTCTTCCTTGCTGCTCAATGCTGCGAGCATTTAAATCGCAGTGTAATTGTTGAGCGTGAAGCTTTGCTACCAGGGGCTGAAATTGTTAATGTTGTCCCACAAGCCCACGCTGGAGGCAGCTTTGCCATGACTGTGTATAATAACGCAAAAGATCCTGTTGCTGTTGAGCTTGGGGTTATTAAAGCGGATGCTGGTTTGGATATAGGCGATACTCTAATTGGTATGCAATTAAAAGCTGTAGCAGTTCCTGTTAGATTAGCAGTTAAGGAAATTGGACATGGACATGTGGTTGCAGCTAGAACTAGACCAAAATTTGTAGGAGGAAGTCGTGCCGTATATGATGATGTTTTGTCAGGCGGTGACATTGCTAGATAATGAAAACTCAAAATACTAAAGGTAAAATCGTAAGCGCTGCATGGAAGCTTTTCTATGAGCAAGGCTACGAGGAAACTACAATTGAAGATATATTGTTCGAAGCAGAGGTATCCAGAGGAACTTTTTATCATTATTTTGAGAGCAAGGATGCACTTCTTGGATCTTTGTCCTTTTTGTTTGATGAAAAGTATGTGGAACTAGAGCCTGAACTGGATAAGTTCGACAGCGAGATGGAAAAATTGCTTTTCCTAAACGCAGAGCTTTTCAATATGATTGAAAACACTGTAGCTATTGAATTGCTGGTTCAATTATTGTCATCTCAACTTGTAACAAAGGGCGACAAGCATCTCTTGGATAGAAGCAGATACTACTATAAATTGCTTAGAAAGATATTTATAGCTGGCCAAGCTTCAGGTGAATTCACAGAAGAGCTTTCAGCCAATGAACTTGTGAAAATGTACGCAATTACTGAGCGTTCCTTGATGTATGACTGGTGTCTTTGCAATGGGGAATACTCCTTAAAGTCATATTCAACAAGAATGATGCCATATTTCATGGGAAAAATATTAAAATATAAAAATATTTAATTTTAGTACAATAAAGTGTATACATTATAAATCGCTATATTTCAAATAATATAGCGATTTTTGTATTTAAATATATATAATCTATTCTACATTGTTGTACATTATTTTGTATGCTATAATCGGTCTCGTATTTGAAAAAAGGAGACAAAATGGAAAGTAAAACTTTAGGTTTAATGTTAGTAATAATTGTCTATCTAATAATGATGGTTGTAGTAGGCGTTATTTACTCAAGAAAAAACAAGGATGTTAGAGATTTCTACTTAGGCGGTAGAAAGCTAGGACCAATAGTTACTGCAATGAGTGCAGAAGCATCAGATATGAGCAGTTGGCTTTTAATGGGTTTACCAGGCTTAGCATATATTTCAGGATTGGCAGAAGCTTCGTGGACAGCTATAGGTCTTGCAATAGGAACATATTTGAACTGGCTTTTCGTTGCCAAGAGATTAAGAGTATATTCAGCACACAATAACTCCATTACAGTGCCAGATTTCCTAAAGAATAGATATCACGATAATGGTAAAGTGCTTGTATCAACAGCAGCTTTAATTATTATAGTTTTCTTTATACCATATACAGCATCTGGTTTTGCGGCATGTGGAAAACTGTTCTCAACTTTATTCGGAGTTCCATATTTACCAGCAATGATTGTAAGTGCAATAGTAATAGTTGCATATACAACAATGGGTGGATTCTTAGCAGCTAGTACAACAGATTTGATTCAAAGCATAGTTATGACTTTGGCTCTAGTAATTGTAATCATATTTGGTATTAAGACAGCTGGCGGCTTTGATCAAGTGGTTGATAATGCCAGAGAGTTAGAAGGCTATTTATCACTGACTGAAACTCACCTTGCTGATGGTGGAAGTGAGGCATACACTGGTCTTACAATCGCTTCAATTCTAGCCTGGGGGCTTGGCTACTTCGGCATGCCACATATCCTTCTTAGATTTATGGGCATTGAGGATGAAAAGAAGCTAAAGACTTCAAGAAGAATTGCATCAATATGGGTAGTAATTGCTATGGGCGTTGCTATTTTCATAGGTGTTATCGGTTATTCCATGTCAAAAGCAGGTGTTATTGAGTTATTCACTAACACATCTGATTCTGAAACATTAATGGTAAGAGTTTCAATGATACTAAGCGAAAACGGTACTTTGCTGTTAATCATGGGTGGTTTAATCCTTGCTGGTATATTGGCTTGCACTATGTCAACAAGCGATTCACAGCTTCTAGCTGCTGCATCCAGTTTATCAGAGAACATTGTTAAGGATGCAATGGGAATCAAGTTAAACAACAAGCAATCAATGATAGCAGCAAGACTTACTGTTATTGGAATTGCAGTATTAGGAGTATTGCTTGCAATCAACCCTGATAGCTCAGTATTTAGAATAGTTTCATTTGCATGGGCAGGATTTGGAGCAACTTTCGGACCAGCTATGTTATTAGCTCTGTTCTGGAAGAATTCCACAAAGGAAGGATGTATCGCTGGAATGATTGCCGGTGGAGTTATGATCTTCTTATGGAAGTTCGTAATTGCTAATTTAGGAGGGGTATTCGCTATATATGAATTGCTACCAGCATTTATAATCGGTGCGATTGTAAACATTGCAGTTAGCAAGAAGGTGGGAGCACCATCTGCTGAAATAATCGCTGAATTTGAAGAAGTTAAAGCGATGTAAAGA